>NZ_JBKJFM010000148.1:0-14969 GCF_046614825.1 Streptomyces nanhaiensis | reverse complement strand
CCTCCTCCTCCGTGCCGTCAGCGGGCTTGAACACGAAACCGCCGACGCGGACGCTGCGTCCCCGCCCTCCGGCCAGCGGGACAGGAGTGCCCTCCACTCCGAAGGCGTCGAGCACGGAAGGCGGCGGCACGGTGTTCCTCGGCAGTCCGGTCACGCCGGGCATCCTGCCCACGCTGCTTTGCCGCCCGCATTCGGCTTTCGCACCGCCCCGCTCCTCACGCCCGCTCCCACACCACCACCACGCCCCGCCCACGGCCCCCCGCGCGGCCGCCGGCGCCACCGCCGCCGGCGCCGATGCCGCCGCGAGCCCCGGGTGCGGCAAGGCCCCCACCCTGACGAGCGGTACGCACACGATCCAGAGCGGCGGCAGGAACCGGAGCTTCATCCTGCGGGTCCCCGACGGCTACGACCGCGACCGCCCCTACCGGCTGGTCTTCGGGTTCCACTGGCTGGGCGGCTCCTCCACCGACGTGGCCACCGGCCGCACCGTGGACACGGGCACCTGGGCCTACTACGGGCTCCAGCGGCTGGCGAACGAGAGCGCCGTCTTCGTCGCACCCCAGGGCCTCGACAACGGCTGGGCCAACACCGGCGGGAGGGACACCGCGTTCGTCGACGACATGATCCGGCTGATCGAGGCGGACCTGTGCGTCGACCAGGACCAGCGCTTCGCCCTGGGATTCAGCTACGGGGGCGCCATGTCGTACTCGCTCGCGTGTTCCCGCGCGACGGTCTTCCGGGCGGTCGCGGTCCAGAGCGCCGGGGTGCTCAGCGGGTGCGACGACGGCACCAGGCCCATCGCCTACTTCGGAGTGCACGGCCTCAGGGACAGCGTCCTCGGCATCTCCGGCGGCCGGGCGATGCGGGACAGGTTCGTCGGGAACAACGGCTGCACCCCCCAGAACCCGCCGGAGCCGGCCCAGGGCAGCCTGACGCACCGGATCACCGCCTACTCGGGCTGCTCGGCCGGGCACCCGGTCGTCTGGGCCGCGTTCGACGAGGGGCACATCGCCGCCCCGCAGGACGGGGCCCCCGGCGACAGCGGCCCCAGGACCTGGCTGCCGGCGGAGATATGGAAGTTCTTCACCCAGTTCCAGAGCTCCGACCCGGACCCGGACCCGGACCCCGAGCCCGAGCCCGAGCCGGCGGCCTGCCGGGTCACCGCCACCGTCAACGCCTGGAACACCGGTCTGACCTCGAACATCACCATCACCAACACCGGCACCGCCGCGATCGGGGGCTGGTCCCTCGCGTTCACCCTGCCCGGCGGCCAGACCATCACCTCCGGCTGGAACGCGGACTACTCCCCCGCCTCCGGCCGGGTGACGGCCAGGAACGTCTCCCACAACGCCACCATCGCCCCGGGCGCGTCGGTCGACATCGGCTTCCAGGCCACACACACCGGCGACACCGCCCCGCCGGCCTCCTACGCCCTCAACGGCACCGCCTGCGCCGTCGCGGGCGGTCCGCGGAGCTGACCGGACGGTCCGGCCCCGCGGCGGGGCCCCGCCGGAGCGCTCCGGCGGGGCCTCGCCGCTCCGCCCGCTCCCGCACGGTCCTCCCGGACCGGGCGGCGGCCGGTTCCGTCAGAACTCGACCGTGGAGACCGCGTAGACCCGCAGCCGGTCCTCACCGGTGACGTCCACGGTGACCGCCAGGTCGGGCCGCTCGCCGGGCCGCTCGACCCTGATGCCCGCGTAGCGGCGGCCCGGGGCGTCCAGATCCCAGCCCACCGTCCGCGCCTGCCGCGCGGTGACCCCCGGGGCGCCCTCGCGCAGGGCGCGCGGATCCCCGCCGGCCTCCTCCAGGAACCTCTCCAGGCCCTGCCGGGAGGTGCGGAACTGCACGTAGAAGGTACTGCGCTGCCAGCTGTTGGCCTCGTAGTGCGCCACATAGGTGGACCCGCCGGGCACGGGCACCTCGTAGACGCGGCTCTCCAGCTTGCTGGGCCACTGCCACACCAGGCCGGTGGCGGCGGCGGCGCGCTGCTTGTCCTTGCCGCTGTCACGGCTCTGGTAGGCGGAGAGCACCAGGTAACCGGCGGGAATCGCGATCAGCAGCACCACCACGACCGCGGCCAGCCACCGGTGCCTGGGCCGGTGCGGCGGAGTGCCGGGCTGCGGCAGGGACACGGTGGCGGTCAACGGCCCGCCCCCCAACCACGCGACGGCAGCAGACCGACCCCGGCGCGCTCGTACCGCTCCACCCGGCGGCGGTTGGCGCGGCGGAAGCGGCGGGCGACCAGCCGGGCGAGGTCGGCGGCGCCGACCATGCCGGCCTCCGGTCCGAGCTCGGCGCGCACGACACGGGCCTCGGGACGGTAGCCGCGGCCGGTGAGATGGCGGCGGAAGGCGTCCCGGGCGGGGCCGATCAGCAGTTCGTCGGCGGCGCTGACCCCGCCGCCGACGACGAAGCAGGAGGGGTCCAGCGCGGCGGCCAGGTTGGCGATGCCGACGCCGAGCCACTCGCCGATCTCCTGGAGGAGCTCGATGCACATCGCGTCGCCCTCGCGGGCCAGTTCGGTGATCAGCGGCCCGGTGATGTCGCGGACGTTGCCGCCGACACGGTCGATGATCCCGTACGCGACCGGCGACTCGGCCGCCGCCAGCTCGCGGGCCTCGCGGACCAGGGCGTTGCCGGAGCTGTACTGCTCCCAGCAGCCGCGGTTGCCGCAGGGGCAGCGGTGGCCGCCGGGCACGACCTGCATGTGGCCGAACTCCCCGGCCACGCCGTACCTGCCCCGCTTGACCTGGCCGTCCTCGAGTATGGCGCCGCCGATGCCGGTGCCGAGGGTGATCATGACGAGGTGGTCCTCGCCGCGGCCGGCGCCGAAGCGCCACTCGCCCCAGGCGGCGGTGTTGGCGTCGTTGTCGACCATGACGGGCACGGCCAGGCGCGCGGTCAGCGCATCGCGCAGCGGCTCGTCTCGCCAGGCCAGGTGGGGGGCGAACAGCACCCGGGAGCGGTCGGCGTCCACCCAGCCGGCCGCCCCGATGCCGACGGCGTGCACGTCGTGGCGGTCGGAGAGGTCCAGGACCAGCTCGGCGATGGTGTCCTCGACCACCTTCGGGCTCTTGGACTTGTCGGGGGTCTCCGCCCGGACCTTCTCCAGGATGCGGCCGTCGGCGTCGACGACGCCCGCCATCACCTTGGTGCCGCCGATGTCGATGCCCACCGTGGGCACGCGCGGCGCGGAGACGTAGGAGCGCCGCTCGCGCATGGCCACGGCCCTGAACACCGTCGCTCTGGCGGTCGCCCTGGCGGTCGTTCCGGCGGTCGTTCCGGCAGATCCGCGGTGCGCCCGGTCACGGTACGTACTCATCACCGTCGATTGTGCCCTACGAAGCCCGGCGGCCCGGCTCCGAGGAACGGGTACGCGCCAGTTCGTGGCCGAGCTCGTCCAGTTCGCTGCCGCCCGCCATCTGGCGGGTCAGCTCGTCCAGGCCGATCTCCTCGCGGGCGTGGCTGCCGGCCATGGAGCCGCGCTTGAGCAGTACGAACCGGTCGCCGACCAGATGGGCGTGGTGGGGGTTGTGGGTGACCAGCACGACGCCCAGCCCCTCTTCACGGGCGGCGGCGACGTAGCGCAGGACCACCCCGGCCTGTCTGACGCCCAGGGCCGCGGTCGGCTCGTCCAGGACGACCACCCGGGCGCCGAAGTGGACGGCGCGGGCGATGGCGACCGACTGCCGCTCGCCGCCGGAGAGGGTGCCGATGGGCTGGTCCACGTCGCGCAGGTCGATGCCCATGCGCAGCAGGGCCTCACGTGTGGTGCGGCGCATGGCGGCGGCGTCCAGGCGGCGCAGGGGGCCGCGTCCGGTGACGGGCTCGGAGCCGAGGAAGAAGTTGCGCCACACCGGCATCAGCGGGACGACCGCCAGGTCCTGGTAGACGGTGGCGATGCCGCGGTCGAGGGCTTCGCGGGGCGAGGTGAGGCGGACCTCCTCGCCGTCGATGCGGAAGGTGCCGGCGTCGTGCCGGTGCAGCCCGGAGATGATCTTGATGAGGGTCGACTTGCCGGCCCCGTTGTCGCCGAGCACGCAGGTGATCTCGCCGGGGCGGACCGCCAGCGACACGCCCCCCAGCGCGGTCACGTTGCCGTAGCGCTTGCCGACGCCCTCCAGCTCCACCAGTGCCCCGGGGGAGCCGGCCGGCTCCGTGGGTGACTCGTTCACGAGGATGCCTCCGCCCGCCTTCGGATCCATGCGTTGAGCAGTGTGGCGAGCAGCAGCATCGCCCCGAGGAAGAACTTGAACCAGTTGGGGTCCCACTGCGCGTAGACGATGCCCTTGCTGGTCATGCCGAAGATCAGGGCGCCGACGGCGGCGCCGGCCGCCGAGCCGTAGCCGCCGGTGAGCAGGCAGCCGCCGATGACGGCCGCGGCGATGTAGATCAGCTCGTTGCCCACGCCTTCGCTGGACTGCACCACGTCGTAGCTGAACAGCAGGTGCTGGCCGGAGATCCAGGCGGCCAGGGCCACGCCCGCGTACAGGCCGATCCTGGTGCGGTCGACGGGGACGCCGACCGCGCGGGCGGCCTGCGCGTTGCCGCCGACGGCGAAGACCCAGTTGCCCGCCCTGGTCCGCAGCAGGATCCAGGTGGCCGCGGCGACCAGCGCGAGCCACCACACGATGGTGATCCTCAGCTGGAAGCCGCCGACGGTCACCTCGGAGGCGAAGACCGCGCGGGCGGAGGCGAAGCCCTCCATGTCGCCGATCGCCTTGGTGGAGACCGTGCCGCCGATCAGCTTGGTGAGGCCGAGGTTGAGGCCGGTGAGCATCAGGAAGGTGCCCAGGGTGATGATGAAGCTCGGCAGGCGGGTGCGGGTGAGCGTCCAGCCGTTGAAGAGGCCCATCGCGAGGGTGACCAGCAGGGACACCACGACGCCGGCCCACACGTTCGCCGTCATCTGGTAGCTGAACATCGACGACACCAGCGCCGAGCTGGTGACCATCACGCCCGCCGACAGGTCGAACTCCCCGCCGATCATCAGCAGGGCCACCGGCACCGCCATGATGCCGATCGTGGAGGAGGCGTACAGGACGGTGCCCAGGCCGGCGGGGCGCAGGAAGTCGTCGGCGGCGACGGCGAAGAAGACCAGGACGGCCACGGCGCCGACCACCGCGCCCAGCTCGGGGCGGGCCAGCAGGCGCCGCACCACCGGTCCGCGCGCGGCGGCGTCCTCGGCCAGGGCCGCGGGGGTGGCGGTCACCGGGTGCCCCGCTCGGTGTACTTCTCCAGGTCGGCGGCGTCCTCCCGGGTCACCAGCTGCGGGCCGGTGAGGACCGGCCGTCCGCCGCCGAGCATGTTGCCGTTGTGGCGGTGCAGCCACAGCAGGTCGACGGCCTCGTAGCCCTGGAGGTAGGGCTGCTGGTCGACGGCGAAGCCGATCGTGCCGTCCCGCAGGCCTTCCACGACCCGGGCGTTGAGGTCGAAGGTGTTGACCTCCGCGTCGCTGCCCGCCCGCTTCACGGCCTTGGCGGCGGTGGCGGCGAAGGGGGCGCCGAGGGTGACGACGGTGTCCACGTCCCGGTCGGACTGGAGCTCGGCCTCGACGGAGGACTCCACGGAGGGCATGTTGGTGCCGTCCACGTAGAGGTTCTCCACCTTGCCCTCGAAGGCCTCGCGCACTCCGGCGCAGCGCTCCTCGTGGCCGACGTTGCCCTGCTCGTGGACGACGCACAGGGCCTTGGCGTGGCCGCGCTCGTTCAGCTCCCGGCCGACCGCCTCCCCGGCGACGGACTCGTCCTGGCCGATGTGGGCGAGGGCGCCGAGGCCGGCGGACTCGTCCTGGCCGGAGTTGACCGTGACCACCGGTATCCCGGCCTTCACCGCCTTGCGCACCACCGCCTCCATCGCCTCGGGCTTGGCGAGGGTGACGATCAGCCCGTCCACCTTCTGGTCGATGGCGGTCTGGACGAGCTGGGCCTGGCGGCCGGCCTCCTTGTCGTGGGAGTAGAGGAACTCCACGTTGTCCTTGGCGGCCGCCTGCTCGGCGCCGCTGCGGACGATGTCCCAGTAGGTGTCGCCGTCTCCCGAGTGGGTGACCATCGCGAACGTCCAGCGCGGGGTGTCCACCGCCGCGCGGCCCCCGGCACGCTCGCGCTCCTCCTCGGCCCGCTTCCCGCCGGTGCTGCTGCATCCGGCCAGGGCGAGCGCGAGGACCGCCGCCAGCACCGCGCCCTTCGTCCGCATACCGGCCCGTGTGCCGTTGCGTATGCCGGTCCGTACGCCCCTGCGTACCCCTCCTGCCGTGGTCACGCGGTTTCCGCCCTCTCGCTGCGTGAGTGCCGGCCTGGCGGCCGGTTCCGTGCCGTGCGGGGCGCGGGCGGTGCCCGGCCCCGGCCGCACAAGTATCCGTCACCGCAGCTCGCGGGGGGAGCGGGGGTGGCGGGGAGGACCCGTGGAGGTGCCCGGGGAGGGTCCGCGGAGGGCTGGGCGGAGAACGGAGGGGCGGGAGGGGGCGGACCGGCGGGCGGTGTCCCGGAGCGGTGCCTCAGAAGCGCACCGGCAGGCGGTGCGGGCCGCGGATGATCATGCCGTGCCGCCAGGAGACGGCCGCCGGGTGGATGTCGAGGGCCAGGTCCGGGCAGTGCTCCAGCAGCGCGCGGACGGCGACGCGGCCCTCCAGCCGGGCCAGCGGGGCGCCCAGGCAGTGGTGGATGCCGTGCCCGAAGGCGAGGTGACCGCGGGATCCGCGGCGGATGTCGAAGCGGCCGGGCTCCTCGAAGCGCCCCGGGTCGCGGTTGGCGTCCGCCAGGGCCGCCAGCACCAGCTCCCCGCCGCCGGGGATCACCGTCCCGCCGATCTCGACGGGTTCGGTGGTGAAGCGGTAGGTGGGCGTCTCGACCGGGCCGTCGTAGCGCAGCATCTCCTCGACCGCGCCCTCGGTCAGGGAGGGGTCCGAGCGCAGCAGCGCGAGCTGGTCGGGGTGGGTGAGCAGGGCGAGGGTGCCGTTCGCGATCAGGTTGACGGTGGTCTCGTGGCCCGCGATGAGCAGCAGCCAGGCCATGCCGAGCAGCTCCTCGGCGGACAGCCGGTCGCCGTCCTCGTCGGCGGTGTGCAGCAGGGCGCTCAGCAGGTCCTCGCCCGGCTGCCGCCGCTTCTCCTCCAGCAGCCCGGTGAGATACGCGGTGACGGCCTCGTTCGCGGCCCGCTTCTCCTCGAAGCCCGCGTCCCCGACGAGGGTGGCCGACCAGGCCCGGAACGCCTCCCGGTCCAGGAACGGCACGCCCAGCAGCTCGCAGATGACCGTGATGGGCAGCGGGAAGGCGTAGGCGTCCACCAGGTCGGCCCGCCGGTCCGGCTCCTTCAGCATCGCCTCCAGCAGCCCGTCGGCGATCTCCCGCACCCTCGGCTCCAGGGACGCCACGCGCCGCGCGGTGAACTCGCGGGCGACGAGCCTGCGCAGCCTGGTGTGGTCGGGCGGGTCGGTGCTGAGCATGCTGACCCCGGGCGCCGGAGGGCCCACCGGCAGGGTGGGCGAGGCGCTGCTCCAGTGCTTGGACAGGCGCGGGTCGGCGAGGACGGCCCGCGCCTCCTCGTACCCGACGACCAGCCACGCCTCGGCGCCCTCGGGCATCCGCACCCGGTGCACCGGGCCGCGGGCCCGCAGCGCGGCGTAGACGGGGTAGGGGTCGCGGACGAATTCCTCGCCCAGGGCCACCAGATCGACCGGTGCCGGCTCGTCCGTGCTCATCCGCCCCTCCCCCTGCTCGGCCCTCCGCCGCCGATGATGCCAGCGGGAGGCACCGGGGCGACATCGTTATCCGGCCAGGCGGCCCGGCGGCCGCAGGTGGGCCGAAACGGGCCGCCCCTCAGGGCGTCGGCCCGCCGAACAGCTCGACGGCCTTGCGCACCTCCGCCAGCGCCTCGGCCAGCGCGCTCACCGAGCCGATCGCCCCCGCGATCAGCAGCAGCGAGTGGCGCAGCCGGACGGCCTCGGGAGCGCCCGCGCGGAGGGCGGCCTCCACGGCGGCCAGTTCGTCCTCGGCTATCTGCCGGTCCGCCAACTGTGCGCGGTAACCGGCCAGTTCCCGGTGCAGCCGGGCCACGGCCCGGTGCAGTGCGATGACCCGCGGGTCGTCCTGTCCGTGGACGACCGCCCGGCGTCCTACCGCTTCCTTCCGCAACGCAGCTCCCCCCACACGGATGCTGTGTTCCTCGTCGTCTGTAGTCGTGCTGCCGTCGTGCTCCGTCGTGCTCCGTCTTCTTCCGGTTCTCCGCGGCGCTGCCGTGCCGTTCCGCCGCTCCCCAGCAGTACGGGCCCGCGGCCCGGCCCCTCCCGAAGCCGTGCGGCCGGAGAGGGGTGCGCACAGTAAACGCCACTCTCCGCACATCGCGCTACACGGAGGGCGAGACTCGGGGCATGGTTCAGGCCACCGGGACCGGTCGGGAGCCGGCAGGCGGGCGGTCCGGGGCCCGGCGGACCGCGGGCGCCGGCGACGGGGAGACTGGTTCGCGGCGGCGGAACGTGCCGGTGGCAGCGGCCCCTGCCCGCCGCCCCGACGAAGGAGTGACACGCCATGTCCGCAGCAGCGCCGCCCCCGCCCGCCGTCGTCGCCGGCGCCGATCCCGCCCGGACGCCCGACGGGCACCGGGGGCGTCACGGGGAGGTCCTCACCGATGCCGCCCTCGCCTTCCTCGGCGAGCTGCACCACCGGTTCACCCCGCGCCGCGACGAACTGCTGGCCCGCCGGGCCGAGCGCCGCGCCGAGATCGCCCGCACCGGCACCCTGGACTTCCAGCCCTCCACCGCCCACGTCCGCGAGGGCGACTGGCGGGTGGCGCCGGCCCCCGAGGCGCTCCGGGACCGCCGGGTGGAGATCACCGGCCCGGTCGACCGCAGGATGACGGTCAACGCCCTCAACTCCGGCGCCCGCGTCTGGCTCGCCGACTTCGAGGACGCCTCCGCCCCCACCTGGGGGAACGTGGTCGGCGGCCAGATCAACCTGATGGACGCCCACCGCCGCCGCATCGACTTCACCGCGCCCGGGGGCAGGCGCTACGAGCTGCGGCCCGACGGGGAGACGGCCACCGTCGTGGTAAGGCCGCGCGGCTGGCACCTGGACGAGCGGCACCTGCGGGTCGGCGACCGCGCCGTGCCCGGCGCGCTGGTCGACTTCGGCCTGTACTTCTTCCACAACGCCCGTCTGCTGCTGGAGACGGGCCGGGGCCCGTACTTCTACCTGCCCAAGCTGGAGTCGCACCTGGAGGCGCGGCTGTGGAACGACGTCTTCGTCTTCGCCCAGGACCACTGCGGCATCCCGCGGGGCTCCGTCCGCGCCACCGTGCTGATCGAGACGATCACCGCCGCGTTCGAGATGGAGGAGATCCTCTACGAGCTGCGCGACCACGCCTCCGGCCTCAACGCGGGCCGCTGGGACTACCTGTTCTCCATCGTGAAGAACTTCCGGGACGCCGGTGAGCGGTTCGTGCTGCCCGACCGCAACGCGGTGACCATGACCGCGCCCTTCATGCGCGCCTACACCGAGCTGCTGGTGCGCACCTGCCACAGGCGCGGGGCGCACGCCATCGGCGGCATGTCCGCCTTCATCCCCGACCGGCGCGACCCGCGGGCCAACGAGCGGGCCTTCGCCAGGGTCAGGGCCGACAAGGACCGCGAGGCGGGGGACGGTTTCGACGGCTCCTGGGTGGCCCACCCCGATCTGGTGCCCGTGGCGCGGGCGTCCTTCGACGCGGTGCTCGGCGCCCGGCCGCACCAGAAGGAGCGGCTGCGCGAGGACGTGCGCGTCACCGCGGCCGACCTGCTCGCCGTCGACTCCCTGGAGGCCAGGCCCACCCGCGAGGGGCTGGTGGGCGCCGTGCGGGTCGGCATCCGCTACATCGAGGCGTGGCTGCGGGGCCAGGGCGCCGTGGCGATCTTCGGGCTGATGGAGGACGCCGCGACCGCCGAGATCTCGCGGTCGCAGATCTGGCAGTGGGTCGACGCCGGCGTGGTGCTGGACACCGGGGAGGAGGTCACCGCCGAACTGGTGCGCTCGCTGGCCGCCGACGACCTGGCGGACATCCGCGCCGAACTGGGCGAGGAGGCGTACGCGGCGGGCAGGTGGCGGCAGGCGCACGACCTGCTGCTGCGGGTGGCGCTGGACGAGGACTACGTGGAGTTCCTGACCCTGCCGGCGTACGAGCTGCTGGACTGAGCGGTGCCGGGCGTCCGGCCGGCCCCGCGGCCCGTCCCATCACCGGGCGTCTCCTCACCGGGCGACGGGTCGCGGGACTGCCGGGGGAATATGACCGGAAGTCGTCCCTCCGCTCCGCCGCCGGGGGACACGGTCGTGCGAACCCGTTCCCGGCGGCCGTGCGCATCGGGGACGATGAGCGCGAAGCCCCCGTTCCCGTGGCCTTCGGCCCGATCCTCCGCCTGGAGCCGAGATGGCAGAGACCGTGCCGGTGCGGTGCCCCCAGTGCCGCCGTGAGCACCTCTACACCGTGCCCTCCTACCCGTGCCGCTGCGGTGCCCCGGTGGCGCCCGAGCTGCTGCGCGGCGGGATTCCCGTGAGGGTGCGGCACCGCGTGTGGGCCGACTCCTGGCTGACGCTGCGCTGCGCGGCCTGCGGACGGCACGACGAGTGGCCGCGGCCGGAGCTGGGCTGCCCGTGCGGCGCGCTGCTGCGGCCTCCCCTCGCCCAGCCCTCCGACCAGTCCTCCGGGGCCGCCTGCCCGTCCGCCGTGCCGGCGGGCGGACAGGCGGCAAACGCGCCCCGGCCGGCCGCGGTCCGCGAGCGGCCCGACTTCCAGCCGGTCGCCATCCGCACCGCCCGGGACGCGGTGACGGCCGCCGCGCTCTACCTGGACTGGCTGGGCTTCGAGCGGGTGCGCCCCGTGATCGGGGCCCATCCGGCCTCGGGCGTCGACCTGCGCGGGCCCGACGTCCTGGCCGGAGTGGATCCCACCACCTCGCCGACCGGGCCGGAGGCCGTCGAGACGCTGTGGCTGCACGGCCTCAACGAGTCGGCGGTGGCCGTCTGCTTCTCCCTGGCGGGTTACACCCGCGAGGCGCTCGGCCGCGCGGACGGCCTGGGCCTCCCGCTCTTCACGCTGGATCTGGCGGGCACCCCGCAGCCGGCCAACGAGGCGGCGCACGCGCTGCTCGGCTCAGGCGGCCCGCGCTGACCCCGCGTTCCCGACGGGGCCGCCCGCCGGGGGCACGGGGCCAGCGCGGGGTCAGTCGCCGGTGAAGAGGCAGAACACGTGCCCGACCGGGTCGGTGTAGACCCGTACGTCGTCCTGGGGCTGGAAGCCGGCGAGGGTGGCACCGGCCGCGACGGCGTGCTCGTGGGCGGCTTCCAGGTCGTCGACCTCGAAGTCCAGGTGGAGCATCATCTGCTGGCGGTCGTTCCTGCCCGGCCAGGTGGGCGGCCGGTACTCCGGCTCGGTCTGGAAGGAGAGCTTGGTGCTGCCCGGGCCCTTCAGGCTCACCCAGTCGGATTCGTCATCGACGGTCTCCCAGCCCAGGAGCCGCCGGTAGAAGGCGGCGAGGGCGCGGGGGTCGGGCGCGTCCAGGACGACGCCGGACAGCGCCCTGGGGACGCCGTCCTTCCGGGCCGGCTCGTGCGGGCGCTGCGGTAACCGGCCGTGCTGGATCTCGCTCATGCCGCCTCCGTGGAGAAGTGGGCCTCGGTCGGAGGTACGGATGCCCGCGCCGGCCGCCGCCCACTCGCGCCGGCCCGTGTGCCGTGCCCGGCGCGCGGAGGGGCCGCGGCCGGTGGGAGGTGGCGGCCGGCGGGGACGGGGCCCGCGGGGGGGCGTGAGATGCACCGGGTGCACGGGGTCCACGGAGATTTCCTAATCAAGTTTGACTAGCAGAACGCGCGGGCATTACCCTCCTCTGCAACTAGTCAAGTTTGATGAATGGAGAGCCTTGCTGCAGAACACCGAGACCGCCGCGGCCCTGACCGGCTACACCCCGACCGAGGAGGACCTGCGGAGCCTGGAGGAGTGGTTCGCCGCCTACGACGGGCTCGCCTCCTCGCCCACCCCGGAGAACATCGAGCGCATGGCCGACATGGCCGTCTTCCCGCTGAACCTGGTGACCGACGGCTCCGACGGCGGCGGCCGGACGGCCCAGTGGGACCGGCAGCGGTACACCGGGACGATGAACGCGGTGATGGGCGGCGGAGGGGAGGAGGAGGTCCGCTTCGAGTCGGCGCGCACCCCGTTCTTCCTCTCCCCCTGCCTCGTCGTGGTGTTCACCGACTCGGTGATGACGACGGCCGGCGGTGATGAGCACCGCATGCGCTACGCCGACGTCCTGGTGCGCCGGGGCGGTGTCTGGCGCTTCCAGACGATGATCCAGGGCGGCTGGGCCGAGATGATGGAGGAGCGGCGGGACTGACGGCGCTGCCCTCTGCGCCGGTGCCGGGCCGGACCGGAGCGTCCGGTCCGGCCCGGCACCGGCCGGCTCATCCCTCCGCCCCCGTGCCGCCCACCGCGAAGTGGACGAGGAAGACGGCCGTCAGCAGCCACATCAGCGGCCCCGGTTCGCGCCAGCGCCCCACCGCCGCCCGCACGGCGGTGTAGGCGATGACGCCCGCGCCGATGCCGGTGGTGATGGAGTAGGTGAAGGGCATCAGGACGACGGTGAGGAAGACCGGGATCGCCGTGGTGCGGTCGGTCCAGTCCACGTGGCGGGAGTTCTGCATCATCATCGCGCCGATGACGACCAGCGCGGCGGAGGCCACCTGACCGGGCACGATCAGCGCCAGCGGCGTGAACAGCAGCGCCGCCGCGAACAGCAGCCCGGTGACGACGGCGGACAGCCCCGTACGGGCGCCCTCGCCCACACCCGTGGCCGACTCGATGAACACCGTCTGGCCCGACGCGCTCGCCACTCCGCCGACCACCCCGCCCGCGCCGTCCACCAGCAGCGCCCGGCCCAGCCCCGGCATCCGCTCCTGCTCGTCGGTGAGTCCCGCCTCGTGGCCGACGGCGATGATGGTGGCCATCGCGTCGAAGAACCCGGCCAGCACCAGGGTGAAGACGACCATGGTGAAGCCGGTGACGCCCAGGCCCGCCAGGCCTCCGATCTCCACGTTCCCCAGCAGACCGAAGTCGGGTGCGGAGACCAGCCGTTCGGGGAGCTCGGGAACGGCGCCGCCCCACTCCTCGCCGCCGATGCCGAGGGCGGCGGTGGCGGCCACCGAGACGGCGGTGCCGGCGGCGATGCCGATGAGGAGGGCGCCGGGCACCCCGCGGGCCAGCAGCATGAAGATCAGCAGCAGGGTGACGCAGAAGGCCAGCACCGGCCAGCCGGTCAGCCGGCCGCCCTGCCCGAGGGTGACCGGGGAGCCCGGCTCGCCCAGGCCCACGAAGCCCGCGTTGACCAGGCCGACCATCGCGATGAACAGGCCGATGCCGATGGTGATGGCGTGTTTGAGCGCCGTCGGGATCGCGTTCATGATCCGCTCGCGCATCCCGGTGACCACCAGCAGGATGATCACCGAGCCGTAGATCACGCACATCCCCATCGCCTGCGGCCAGCTCACCTCGGGGGCGACCTGGGTGGCCAGGACGCCCGAGACGCCCAGCCCGGCGGCCAGGGCCAGTGGAACGCGGCCGATCAGGCCCATGGCGACGGTGGTGACGGCCGCGGCCAGCGCGGTCGCGGTGATCACCTCGGCGGGGTCGAGCCGGTTCCCGTAGCGGTCGGGGACGGACAGCAGCACCGGGTTGAGCAGCAGGATGTACGCCATCGCCATGAAGGTGGTGACGCCGCCGCGCACCTCCCGCGCGACCGTGGAGCCGCGGCGGGAGATGTGGAACCAGCGGTCGACGGGCGACCCCCGGGGAGGCGTGGGGCCGACCTCCCGGGGATCCTCGGGGGGTTCCGGCCTCTCGGGAGGTTCCGGCTTCCCGGGGCGTCCGGGCCCGCCTGGCTCCTTCGGGCTCATCGGCCGCTCGGGCGCCCGGCGCCGGCGGCGGGCGCCGCCTCCCGGTCGGCGGGGCACAAGAAGTCCATGGCGTCGGCTCTTCTCGGTCGGTCGCGGGGCTCCTCCGCCGCCGGCCCCCGGTGGGACCCGGTGCCGGGCGGGGGGATCGGGCGGCTACCCCCGTACTACACCGCGCGCCCGCGGCGTACCGGCCCGTCACCCGGCCGGTGCGGTCACCGGAGGCGCGAAGCACCCGTACGGCCCAAGAGCGGTTCTTGTAGATTCGAACGAAGGCCCGCCGGGGCCGGGGTGCCGTACGCGCGCCCCGCACGGGCGGTACGGCACGAGCGGTACGGAAAGATCGGCGGACGACGACGATGCGGTTGCGCGCACTCCTGGACAGCCCCTCCCTGGGGCTGCGGCTCCTGAGCGGCGAGGAGGAGCTCGACCGGCCGGTGCGGGGCGTGATGACCACCGACCTGCGCGACCCGAGCCGCTATCTGTCGGGCGGCGAGCTGGTCCTGACGGGGCTGGCCTGGCGGCGCGGGCCCGAGGACCCCGAGCCGTTCGTCCGCATCCTCGCCGCCGCGGGCGTGGCCGCGCTGGCGGCGGGCGAGGCGGAGCTGGGACCGGTGCCCGCGGACCTGGTGGCGGCCTGCGCACGGCACCGGATGCCGCTGTTCTCGGTGGACGAGAAGGTCGCCTTCGCCACCGTCACCGAGCACGTGGTGCGGCAGGTCTCCGGCGAGCGGGCCGGCGATCTGGCCGCCGTGGTGGAGCGGCACCGGCGGCTGATGTCCCCCGGTCCGGCGGGCGGCGGCCCGGACGTGGTGCTGGACCTGCTGGGCTCCGACCTGGACCTGCGGGCGTGGGTGCTCTCCCCCACCGGCCGCCCGGTCGCCGGGGCCGGCGCGGACCGGCTGCCGGCCTCCGTCCGCACCCGCCTGGCGGGCGGGTCACTGGGCGGTGTGCGGACGGCCCGGAGCCCCGGGAGAGTGGTCGAGCAGGAGGACGGAGGGGACCGCCTCCGGGAAACCCAGCCTGAGCAGCGCGTATCCGATGCCGGACAGGCCGGTG
>NZ_JBKJFM010000147.1:0-15205 GCF_046614825.1 Streptomyces nanhaiensis | reverse complement strand
CCTGGCGGCCGGCCCGCAGGGGCCGCCGCCCGTGGTGGGCGGGCGGGACGGCGCCGGCACGGTGGCCGTGCTGGCCGCCGGCTCCTGGCTGCGGCTGCGCACCCCGTACGGCTCCGTCGCCGTGCGCGGCGCCGGAAGGGGCGGGCAGGGGCTGAGCGTCACCCCGCTGTGAGTACGCCGTCCGTGGACGGCACCGGCGGAGCCCCGGCCCGGTAAAGGGGCCGGGGCTCCGGTGCGTGCGGATGTGTGTGCGGGTGTGTGGGTGTGCGCGGTGCGAAGGGGTCAGTCCGGGGTGTTGACCATCGAGGCGGCCGCGTAGACCAGGTAGTCCCACAGCTGCCGCTCCTGCTCGGGGGCCAGGCCGAGTTCGTCCACGGCGTCGCGCATGTGCCGCAGCCAGGCGTCGTGGGCGGCGCGGTCGACCCTGAAGGGCACGTGCCGCATGCGCAGCCGGGGGTGTCCGCGCTGCTCGCTGTACGTCCGGGGCCCGCCCCAGTACTGCATCAGGAACAGCGCCAGCCGCTCCTCGGCCGGACCGAGGTCCTCCTCCGGGTACATCGGCCGCAGCAGCGGGTCCCCGGCGACACCCTCGTAGAACCGGCGCACCAGCCGCCGGAACGTCTCCTCGCCCCCGACCTGCTCGAAGAAGGTCTGCGTCTGCACGTCGCCACGCGGAATCTCCATCACGCCCCCCATGGTCGCAGATGCCCGGCGCGGGACTTCCGGGTTCCGGCCGGACCCCGGGGGGCGGTGGGCCTCCTCAGGCGTCGTCCCAGCGGAACAGCCGGGCGGCCACGGCCGTCAGGACCGCCGCGAACAGCAGCAGCCCGCCCATCACGGGCAGTGCCGCGCCCCAGGACTGGCCGCGGGAGACGACGTCCTGCATCGCCTCGTTCAGATACGTCAGCGGGAAGACGCCGGAGACCGTCTGGATCCAGGGCGGCGCCATCTCCAGCGGGAAGAAGGCGCCGGAGAGGAAGGCCATCGGCAGGATGACGACCTGGGCCGCCCCGTTCGCCGCCTCCTCCGTCTTCGCCCAGGCGCCGACGACCAGCCCGATGGACATGAAGGCCAGTGTGCCGCACACCACCAGCGGCACGGCCAGCCACCAGTCGCCGCTCAGCTCCAGGCCGTAGTACGGGAGGGAGGCGACGCCGAGGAAGACCGCGGTCTGGACGAGGGCCAGCGCCACGCTCACCCCGACGCGGGCCGCGATGACCGTGCCCGCGCTCACCGGGGCCAGCCACAGCCGCCGCAGGATGCGCTTCTTGCGCCAGTTGACCAGGGTGAACGCGGATCCGAAGACCGCGCCCATCGCCACCGCCCAGCCGAGCAGGCCCGGAGTGAGGAACTGGATCGCCTTCAGCGACTCGTCCTCCACCTGGCGGGTGGTCAGCGCGTAGGCGGGCGGCTGCCCGGTCGCGGCGATGTTGGCCTGCTGGACGACCGAGTCGACCAGTGCCCGCGCGTTGCCCGCCCGGACCTGGTCGGCGGCCGAGTAGCGCAGCCGCACCTCGTCGCCCTCCTGCCAGACGACGGCGTCCACGTCGCCCGCGCGGACCTTCTCCAGCGCCTCGTCCCGGTCGTCGGACCGCCTGATCTCCAGGACCTCCGCCAGCCCCTCGCGCGCGTCGCGCGGCAGGGAGTCGAAGACCTCGACCCGGCCGACCTGGACGATCTCCGCCCGTGCCGTCGCGTCGTTCTTGAACAGCGCGCCGAACAGCACCAGGAACATCAGCGGGAAGACCAGCATGAAGAAGGCGGCCGTGCGGTCCCTCAGCAGGCCGAGGGCCATGGCCCCGGACAGGCTGGTGAAGGCCTTGGCGCTCACTGGCGGTACTCCCGTCCGGTCAGCTGGAGGAAGACGTCCTCCAGGGAGGCGGCGCCCAGTTCCCCGATCAGCTCGGAGGGGGCACCCACGCGCAGCACACGGCCGTGGTCCATCACCGCGACCCGGTCGCACAGCGTCTCGGCCTCGTCCATGTAGTGCGTGGTGAGCACCACGGTGCGGCCCTCGTCGTTGATGGCGCGCAGCAGGTCCCACAGGTTGCGGCGGGCCTGCGGGTCGAGGCCGGTGGTCGGCTCGTCCAGGAACACCAGTTCCGGGTCGTGGACCAGCGCGCAGGCTATGGACAGCCGCTGGGCCTGGCCTCCGGAGAGCTTGTTCTCACGGGTGCCGGCCTTCTCGGTCAGGCCGACGGTCTCCAGCATCGCGTCGGCGCGCTCGGCGGAGACGCCGTAAAGAGAGGCGAAGGTGCGGATCTGCTCGCGGGCGGTCAGCTTCTCGAAGAACGCCGAGGCCTGGAGCTGGACGCCCATGCGGCGCAGCAGCCCCGGGTTGCGGGGGAAGGGGGACTCGCCGAGCAGCCGGACCGTCCCCTCGTCCGGTCTGCGCAGGCCCTCGGTTATCTCCAGGGTGGTGGTCTTGCCCGCGCCGTTCGGTCCGAGGATGCCGTAGAACTCGCCGCGTTCGACGGTGAGGGACACCCCGTCGACGGCCTGTACGTCCCCGTACCGCTTGCGCAGTCCCTCGACTGTGATCGCGGCAGTGGTCATGAGGCGGAGGCTAGTGCCGGAACATCACCTTCCGGTATCCGCTGCGGTCCCGGTCGCCTCCCGCCCGCGGACGAGGGCCCGTTCCGGGCTCCGGTGGTGGAGCCCGGAACGGGGACGGGTGCCGGGTACGGGAGACGGGGACGCCGGGGGTCAGCCCCGGCGGAGTGTGATCGTGGTCCACGCGCCGACGTGCACCCGGTCGCCCTCCTGGAGCGGGACGGGGACGAACGGCTGGATCGGGTCCTCGGCGCCGTTGATGGTGGTGCCGTTGGTGGAGTCCTGGTCGACCACGGACCAGCTCCCGTCGGGCTGCTGCACCAGCACCGCGTGCTGGTGCGAGACCCCCGGGTCCTCCGGAGAGCGGCCCAGGTCGATGTCGGGCGACTCGCCGGTGGAGTGGCGGCGGCGGCCGATGGTGACCTGGGGGCCGCTGAGCTGGACGTGCTGCTCGGCGGTGTAGGCGGGCATGTTGAGCCCGGCCGCCTCGGGGCCGCTGCGCCGCATCATCGCGGTGAAGTACTCGTGGTCGGGCCCGACCGTCACCGCCCAGCTCGCGGGCTGCTGCTGGGGCGGCGGCCCCTGCTGCTGCGGAGGCTGGTGGGCCTGGTGGGACTGCTGCTGCGGAGGCTGCTGGGGGTAGCCGTAGCCGGGCTGTCCGTAGTCGGGCTGTCCGTGCTGGGGCTGCCCGTGCTGCGGCTGGGTGTGCGGGGGCTGCCCGTGCTGGGCGGGCTGCTGCTGTCCGCCGTGCGAGGGCGGCGGGAGCGTCCAGTCGTCACCGCCGCCTCCCTGCGGCTGCTGGGGCGGTTGCGGGGGCTGGGGAGCCGGAGGCTGCTGGGGGTAGCCGTAGCCGGGCTGCTGACCGTAGTCGGACCGGCCGTAGTCGGGCTGTCCGTAGTCGGGCTGTCCGTGCTGGGGCTGCCCGTGCTGCGGCTGGGCGTGCGGAGGCGGCCCCTGGTGCTGGGGAGGGGCCATGGGCTGCTGGTGCTGCGGAGGCTGCTGTTGCGGCGGGGCGGGTGGAGGCGGCGGACCGGGCGGGCCCTGCGCCTGGAAGCCGGGCGGCAGGTTCAGCCCGTTCATGCCGCCGCCGGGCATCTGCGACGGCGGGGCGGGCGGGGGCGGCGGGCTGTAGGCGGCGGGGGAGTGCGTGAGAAAGCTGTACCGGCACTCCTCGCAGACCGGGGACTGTCCCTCACGGGGGGTGCGGCACTGGGGGCACAGCTCGCCCCGCGCCGCGGGGTCGCCCCCGGGACCGGGGTAGCCGTAGCCGCCCCGGCCGGGCATCGGGGGCGGCGGGACGGCGCCGGCGGGCACACCCGGAGCGGAGGCCATGCGGTGGCCGCACACCTCGCACCAGTCGTCGGCCGCCGACTGATGGCCGTTCGGGCAAGTCGGCATGTCGGTCCTTCCCCCTCCGTGCGGCTCCGTGTCGCGTCGCTCGGTCGTTCGCTTCTCCGCGCACCCCGGCTTCCGGGCCGCGCGTCCGGTGGTCCGGTCGGCCTCGAAGGACCACCGCCGTCAGCGGAACAGTACCGGGCGCGGGGCCGGTCACGCCCACTGCCTTCTCCACCGCTTCCGGCACGCGACCGCCCGCCGGCGCATCCGTCCACCGCCCGGAGCGGTCCGGGAAGGAGGATGGCGCGGGGGCGCGCCGGAGGGAGGCGCGAAGGGCTCCGCCTACGCGTCCTTCGGCGCGCCCGGCCCCGTTCTTGCCCGGCCGCGACCCCTGTGACCTGCGCTCCGGCCGCCTGGCGGCGGAGGCGGAACCGGCCGGGCGCGGCCGGCGGACCGCCCCCCGCGCCGCTGCCGCCGGGTGCCGCGGGACGGTGCGCCGGCCGGAGCGGAGGGGCGGCCCGGTGATCTGCGTCACCTCCGGCGCCGCCTGCGGCCGCCCCTTCCGGCGGCACCGGCCGTCGGCCGAGAGGCACCCGTTCCGGTTGCCGCCCGCGGCGGGGCGCGGTACGCCCGATCCGGCGAATACGCGGTCCAGGCTCCGGACGGGCGGCGGGCGTCAGCCGGTCACGGCCCGGCCGGAGCCGGACGGCGCGGGGAACGGGAGCACCGCCACCGTCACGTTGTCGTGTCCGCCGCCGTCCAGCGCGTGCCCCACCAGATGACGGGCGGAGCGCATCGGGTGGGTGCGGGCGTCGGCCGGGACGACCGCGGCCATCTCCTCGGCGGACTCGGCGTAGTTCCACAGCCCGTCGGTGCACACCACCACCACGCCCGGCCGGTCCGGGGCGAACGAGGCGGTGTGCGGGTCGATCTCGTAGGCGTCCGCGCCCAGCCACCCGGTGATGGCGTGCGCCCGGGCGTCCGCGTACGCCTCGGCCTCCTCCATCAGGCCCGCCGCCACCATCTGGGCGGCCCAGGAGTCGTCCTCGGTGAGGCGGGCGGGCGCGGTGGAGCGGTCCTCGGGGACCCAGTAGGCGCGGCTGTCGCCGATCCAGCCGACGGTGAGGAGGTCCGCGGCGACCACCGCGCCGACGATGGTGCAGGCCGGGGCGTTCTCCACCGGGTCGCGTGGCTCCGGGGCCAGGGCGTTGACGGCCTCGGAGGCGGCCACCAGGGCGTCGTGCATCGCCTGCCGGGGGTCGGCGCCGCGCGGCAGGGACAGCCGCATCGACGCGCACGCGGCCTCGGCCGCGGCGGCGGACGCCTCGTCAGGGCGGGTCGCCGACGACACCCCGTCGCAGACGACGGCGATCACGGCCGGGGAGCCGTCCGGCAGGGCGGAGGCCGAGACGGCGAAGGAGTCCTCGTTGCGGTGGTGGCGCAGCCCCCGGTCGCTGACCGCCGCCACCCCCTCCGTCTCCTCCTCCATGTGGTCGCGTTCGCGCGGCTGGGCGTGGCCGCAGTGCTCGCAGCGGCTCTCGGCGTCGACGGCGCCCGTGCCGCAGGCGACGCACCGCTCATCCCCGCCGCCGGCCGGGAGCGGGCTCTCACGCGGGTCCGGCGCCGACGGGCCGGTCTGCCCCGCTTCCCCGGTCTGCCCCGCTTCCCCGGCCCACGCGGCGGCGGGCGCGGGCGGCACCGACGGAGGCGGCGGCACCTGCGGGGCGGGGGGCGGCAGGAGGAAGTCCGACCCGTTCTGCACGGCGCCCCGCACCGGGTCCGGTACGGCGGGCGGGACCGCCGGCGGCACGGGTGGCACGGGTGGCACGGGCGGTGCCGGCGGCACGGGCGGTGCTGCCGGGGGCGGCGGGACGGGGGACGGGGCCGAGGGCTGCCGGCCGCCCGTTCCGGCCGCCGGATCGGGGCCGCACGCGCCGCGGTGGAGATCACCGTCCTCCAGCGGCTCCTGGCACCGGGGGCAGAGGGAGGGGCGGTCGGGCTGCGGCATGGTCAACGGGTTCCTTCAATGACGTCCCGGCCTCCGGGCCGGGGTGGGGACGCCTCCCGTTCGCGGGAGGGAGTCGGACTTCTGCGGGCAGGACGGGGATGGGCGAACCGTCTTCAGCGCGGTTCGCGGCCGGTCCCGGCGGCGCGTTCGGCCTCCGGGCGGTGGACGGTCTCGGAGCCGGGGGACCTGCGGGCGGATCCGGCCCGCCCGGCCTGCCGTTCGTCGAGGCCGCCGGGAGGGCGGAGCGTGATGCGTGTCGTCTCGTCCATGGCTCCGGGTCGGGGTCGGGATCGGGGTCGTCGCGGTGTTCCGGAAGCGGTGGGAGGACGCCGTGGTGACACCGGAGGTGCCGCGGAGCGCGGGGCACGGCTCCTGCGCCATCGGCGCCCGGCCGCTTCCGGGGACCGGGCGCGTACCCGGTCCCCGGCACACCGCCGGGTGTCCCGGTGGTCAAGCGTTCCCGGCGCAGCACGTCCAAACCCGCCCTCCGCAGCCGCGCCGGCCGGTGCGCCGCAGGCCGGAAGGCCCGCGGTTCACCGCAACTCCCCTTCTCCACACGCCGGTTCGCCACCGACCGGTCCGCCGTCCGCCGGTCCGCAGGGCGGCACCAGTACCTCCAGCGCCGCCTCCCGGTAGCGCAGCACCGCCTGCTCGGCCGCCCGCAGGTCGCACGGGGCGCTCCACAGCAGCCGCCGGGCGGCGTCGTACCGCTCCGCCAGCAGCGGATCGTCCGCCATCCCGCGCCGCGCCACCCGCGCGCGGTAGGCGTCCAGCCGGCCGCGCAGCTCCGCCCGCACCGCCAGCGGCGCGGTCACGGCGGTCAGCGAGGCGCGGGCCCGCTCCAGCTCCTCGTCGGCGCGCTCCTCCAGACTCTCCAGCAGCGGCGACAGCCGGTGCCAGCGGGCGTGCCGCCGGTGCTCTGCGGCCGTCGCGAGCTGCTCGTACAGGGCGGTGGGCGGCCCGCTCACCGCGGGCACCTCCACCGCCGCGATCTTCGCCAGCACCTCGCCGCGCGCCGTCCGGGCCTCGGCCAGGGTGCGGTCGGCCCGCGACAGCACGTCGCGCAGCCGCATCAGCCGCTGCTCGGCGTCCTGCCGCACCTGGAGCACGGCGTCGATCTCGCGCCGGACGTCCTCCAGCGCGCGGGCCGCGCGGTCGTACCGGACGGTGTCGGGGCGCCCGCCGCCGGGGGCCGAACTCCCGCCCGCCGGCACCCAGAAGGCCAGCGGGTCGGCGACCACCTCGGCACGCAGCGCGGTCAGCTCCGCGGTGGCGCGTTCCAGGTCGTCGCCCGCCGGGTGCTCCCCAGGGCGCACGCCCACGGAGTGCGCCAGGGAGCGGATGCGCTGGAGCTCGGCGGAGAGCATGTCTATCCGGGCGGGCAGCGCCGACCACACGGAGTCGGCGGCGGCGACGGTGTCGAGGGCCCGGGCGTACCAGCCGTTCATCCGGGCCACCAGCTCGGCCAGGGTGATCCGCTCGACGGAACCGGAACCGGAACCGGAACCGGAGCCGTCGGCGGAGGGGACGGAGACCACCGGGCCGCGCAGTCGCGCGGTCAGTTCGGCGAGGTCCTCCGGCGCCGGCCAGCGGCTCCTGCCGCGCAGTTCGCGCGCGGAGTCCAGCGCCGCCGTGAAGGCGTCGAAGTAGGTCCACAGCAGCGAGACGGCCTCCTCGGTCCTGGCCCACCGCTCCTTGGTAGCCCCGGTCAGTTCGGCGCCCTCCAGCAGCCTTCGCCCCGCGTGGTCCTGGAGCGCGTACAGGGAGGTCTCCACCGCCTCGTGCTCCGCGCCGAACCGCGCCAGGGCACGGTCCACCTCCTCCCGGGCCATCACCGGTCCGCCCGGTTCGGCAGCCCCGTCGTCCCCCATCGGTCACCTCGCCGCTCGTGTCGTCTTCGCGTCCGTGTTCGCGTCCGTGCTCGCGCCCGGCGTCCGCTCGGTCCCGGTGGGCCGGGGCCGGGAGCGCCGGATCCTCTGCTCCCATCTTGTCGGCCGGACACCGCCCGTGTACGGCCATCCGCGGACTGCCCAGCCCACTGAGGCGATACTCCTCCGGCGTCTTGTTGACGCGGATCACCGGAGCCCCGTCCCCTCCCGCCCCCGTTTCCGTCCCCCGGGGCCCGTCGCGACGCCGCGCGGTCCGGACGGCAGGGCGCGAGGACCCGGGCGCGAACACGGACGGGGCGGGCGGCAGGGGACTGCGGGGAGGGACGGCCGGCGGGTGTGCCAATGTTCGGGACCCCCCCTCGGCCGCCGGCGAACAGGGCCCGCGCCCCCGTGCGTCGGGGGCCGAGGAGCCCGGTCAGCAGTATGACGGCCGAGAGCCGTTACGGCACCGTTCCGGCGGGATCTCGTTCGGATCGCGATCTCTGCCGGACGCGCGGTCTCCGGCGCGCGATCCACGGCGTGCGTGCACCCGGCGCGTCTCAGGCGCGCGGGGCGTGGCCGCCGTAGTGGGCGCGCAGCCGGGCGTACGGGGCGGGGCCGGTCCCCAGCCGGTCCAGGGCCAGCAGGGCGGCGCCGAGGACCGGGGGAGCGGTGACCACGTGGACGCCGGCCAGCGGGGCGCGTTCGGCCAGCAGGGCCAGCAGACGGTCGTGCAGGAGCGGATGCCGGGCGGCCGCGACACCGCCGCCCAGCACCACCGGCGCCGGGGTCCCCAGCAGGTCCAGCCGTTCCAGCGCCACCGCGGCCATCACCGCGATCTCCTCGGCCTGCCGGTGGACCAGGGAGCGGGCCACGGCGTCGCCCCCGGCGGCCACCGCGAAGAGGACGGGTACCAGCTCGTGCCTGCGCCCGCCCGGCAGATCGCCCAGGTGGAACGCCTCGATCAGCGCGTACATGCTGGGCAGCCCGAAGTGCGCGGGCAGCGCCCGGGCCAGCTCGGTGTCCCCGCCCCGGCCGTCCTCGGCACGGGCGGCGTGCCACAGGGCCTCCTCCGCCAGCCCTCCGCCGCCGCCCCAGTCCCCGGAGAGGCGGCCGACGGCGGGGAAGCGGTGGACGCGGCCGTCGGCGGCGACGCCGGCGCAGTTCACGCCCGCACCGCACACGACGGCGACCCCGTGCCGGGGTGGCCCGCCGTCGGGCAGGCCCGCGCGCAGGAGCGCGAAGGTGTCGTTGGCCACGCGGGTGGCGCGCCCCCAGCCGAGGGCGCCGATCCGCTCCGCCAACTCCCGTTCCTCACGCGGCAGGTCGGCGTTGGCCAGACAGGCCGACACATGCTCGGCCAGGGGGATTCCCGGCCGCGCGTCCAGGCCCGCGTTCCGCGCCGCCCGGGCCACCGTCCGCGCCAGCGACGCGACGGCCGCCCCGGCCCCGACCGCCGGAGGCCGGAAGCCGCCGCCGCGCGCCGAGCCCAGCACCGTCCCGTCCGCCGAGACCAGCGCCACGTCGGTCTTGCTGTTGCCCGCGTCGACGGCCAGCACGGCGGCGGGGGTCAGGCCCATGCGAGGTACTCCCGGTTGTGCGCGAGCAGACGGTCCGTCAGCTCCTCGGCGAGGGCGTACCGGCCGATCAGGGGGTGGGCCAGCAGCGCGGCGAACACCCGGTCCCGGCCGCCGCGCAGGGCTGCGTCCAGCGCCAGGTGCTCGTACGCCGTCACGGCCGAGATCAGGCCGGTGTGGAGCGGGTCCAGCGGCGGTACGGGCAGCGGCTCCGCGCCCGCCGGGGAGACCGCGGCCGGGACCTCGACCACCGCGTCGTCGGGGAGGAAGTGCAGGGTGCCGTCGTTGCGGACGTTCACCACCTGCGCGCCCCCGCCCGCGCCGCCAGTGCCGTCCGTACCGCCCGCGCCGCCCGTGCCGCCGCCGAGCAGGGCCGCGGCCAGGGCGACGGCCGCCTCGGAGTAGTAGGCGCCGCCGCGCTTGGCCAGCAGCTCGGGCTTGGTGTCCAGCGCCGGGTCGGCGTACATCTCCAGCAGCCCGCGCTCCATCGCGGCGACCTCCGCGGCCCGCGGGGGCCGTTCGCGCATCTCGGCCACGACCTCGTCGTGGGTGTAGAAGTAGCGCAGGTAGTACGAGGGCACGGCGCCCAGCCGGTGCAGGAGGGGCTCGGGCAGCCGCAGGTCGGCGGCGATCGCCGCGCCGTGCCGGGCCAGCAGCCCGGGCAGCACGTCCCGCCCCCGCGGCCCGCCCAGGCGCACCCCGAGCTCCCAGGTGAGGTGGTTGAGCCCGACGTGGTCGAGGTGGACCTCCCCCGGCTCCACCTCCAGCAGCGCGGCGAACTTACGCTGGAGCCCGATCGCCACGTTGCACAGGCCCACCGCCCGGTGGCCCTCGTTCAGCAGCGCACGGGTGACGATGCCGACCGGGTTGGTGAAGTCGATGATCCACGCGGCGGGGTTGGCTCGGCGCACCCGCTCGGCGATGTCCAGGACGACCGGGACGGTGCGCAGCGCCTTGGCCAGTCCGCCCGCTCCCGTGGTCTCCTGCCCGACGCAGCCGCACTCCAGCGGCCACGTCTCGTCCCGTTCGCGGGCCGCCTGGCCGCCCACGCGCAGCTGGAGCAGCACGGCGTCGGCGTCCGCGACGGCCGCGTCCAGGTCGCCGGTGGTGGTGACGGCGGCCGGGTGGCCGGCGCGGGCGAGCATACGGCGGGCGAGGCCGCCCACCAGTTCCAGCCGGTCCGCGGCGGGGTCGGCCAGGACCAGCTCGGTGACCGGGAGGGCGTCTCGCAACCGGGCGAAGCCGTCGACGAGTTCGGGGGTGTAGGTGGATCCGCCGCCCACCACTGCGAGTTTCACGGGACTGCCTCCTGGGGCCTCGGGAGCGGGGTGTCGGGTACGGGGCGCGGGGGTGCCGGTTCTGCGGGGTGTCAGCGGGAGGTGTCGAACACCTCGTCGCGGGTGGTGGCCAGGGCGCTCTCCAGCGCGCCGTTCAGCACGGGGTCCCCGGTGACGGCCCCGAGGACCAACCGCGGCCTGGGAGCCGCCAGTTCGGCCAGCTCCCGCTGGACCAGCGCGCGCAGCGCCTCGCCGCCCGCGGCGAGCACGCCGCCGGACAGCACGATCAGCTCCGGGTCCAGGACGGCGACCAGCGCGGCCAGCCCGGTCGCGAGCCCGGTGGCGGTACGCCGCAGCAGCTCGCCGTACGGGCCGCCGCCGTCCTGTCCGCCGCCGTCCTGTCCGGTCCCCGCGCCGGCCCGCTCCACCGCGCGGGCGAGCAGCTCCGCCGCCGCATCGCCGTCCCGGCCGGAGGGGGGCTCGACGCCCAGCTCGCGCGCCGTCCGCAGCAGTGCCTGCGCGCCGGCCAGTTCCTGGAACCCGCCCCTGTTGGCACGGGCCACCTGCCGGACCAGCGGGGCGCCGGGGACGGGCAGGAAGCCGACCTCGCCCGCGCCGCCGGTCCAGCCGCGGTGCAGCCGCCCGCCCAGCACCAGCGCGGCGCCCAGGCCCTGCTCGTTCCAGAGCAGGACGAAGTCGTCGTGCCCCCGGGCGGCGCCCAGGCGCTGCTCGGCGACGGCGGCGAGGTTGACGTCGTTGTCGTACTCCAGCGGCATCGGCAGCGCGGCGGCCAGCTCCTCCAGCAGGCCGGGGGAGTGCCAGCCGGGCAGGTGGGAGGCGTAGCGCAGCCGTCCGGTGCGCGGGTCGAAGGCGCCGGGAGTGCCGATGACGACGCGGTGCAGCGCGGACCGGGTGAGCCCGGCCGCCTCGGCGGCCCCGTCCACGGCGGCCACGACCTGCCGTACGACCGGCTCGGTGCTCTGCCGTCCGGACGCCTCTGACGGTCCCGGAGCCCCGGAGCGCCCCGGCGCGGGCAGCTCGAAGGAGCCGACGGTGCGGCCGGTGATGTCGGCGACCGCGGCGCGGATCCGGGTGGCGGTGACGTCGAGCCCGGCCACGTGCGCCGCGGCCGGATCGAGCGAGTAGAGCTGGGCGTTCGGCCCCGGGCGGCCCCGGCTGGCGCCGGTGACCCGGACCAGGCCCGCGGCCTCCAGACGGGCCAGGAGCTGGGAGGCGGTCGGTTTGGACAGCCCGGTCAGCCTGCCGATGCGGCTGCGCGAGAGCGAGCCGTGCGCGAGCAGCAGTTCGAGGGCGGCGCGGTCGTTCATCGCGCGCAGCACCCGGGGCGTCCCCGGAGTGGTCCCGGCCATGGGCCCCGCCCTTCCATGGACTGTAAGGAAGGTTTCCTGTCCTGTCGCCGGGACACTAGGGCCCGCCTCCGGCCCACGTCAACGGACGTGGGCCGGAGGCGGGCTCCCGGGCCGTTCGCGACCGCCCGCCGCGCTCCGCGACCGCCCGCCGCGCTCCGCGACCGTGCCCTACGGCCGGGGTCCGCCGGCACCCCCGGCCCGCCCGAGGCCCCCCGGCTCCTTCACCAAACCCCTGGCCGGATCCTTCAGGGCGTCCTTGGCCGGGTCCACCGCGTCCTTCACCGCCCCCGGCCCCTTCTCCAACCCCTTCGCGGGTCCCTTCTCCAGCCGGGTCCGCCCGTGCCCCGGCGTGCCCGGCTCCCCCTCCAGCCTCCGCAGGGCCGCCAGCGACTCCTCGTCCACCATCGGGATGCCCCGCGCGTCCAGCGCCCGCTTGATCCGCCAGCGCAGCTCGCGCTCCACCGGCAGCGCCTTGCCCGGCATCGTCTTGGCCGAGACGCGGACGACCATGGTGTCCAGCGTCACCGAGTTCAGGCCCAGCACCTCCACCGGCGCCCACAGGACCTCGTCCCACGGCGCGGAGGTCGACATCTCCTCGCCGGCCGAGGCGATCGCCGAGCGGACCTCCTCCACGTCCTCCTCGGAGCGGACCTCCACGTCCAGGGCGGCCGTCGCCCAGCCCTGGCTCAGGTTGCCGACCCGCTTGATCTCGCCGTTGCGCACGTACCAGATCTCGCCGTCGTCGCCGCGCAGCTTGGTCACCCGCAGCCCGATCTCCAGGACGGTGCCGGTGGCCTCGCCGGCGTCGATGCGGTCGCCGACCCCGTACTGGTCCTCCAGCAGCACGAACATCCCGCTCAGCACGTCCGTGACCAGGTTGCGGGCGCCGAAGCCGATCGCCACGCCCGCCACACCGGCGCTGGCCAGCAGCGGGGCCAGGTCGATGCCGAGTGTGGACAGCACGATCAGCAGCGCCGTCCCCATGATCACGAATGTGGTGACGCTGCGCAGCACCGAGCCGATGGCCTCCGTGCGCTGGCGCCGCCGCTCGGCGTTGACCAGCAGACCGCGCAGCGCGTTGCCGCTGGCCTCGGCCTCGGCGTTGCGGTTCATCCGGGCGATCAGCCGTGTGATGGCCCGTCTGACCACCGAGCGCAGTACGACGGCGATGACCAGGATCAGGGCGATGCGCAGGCCGATGGCGAGCCAGGTCCCCCAGTTCTCCTCTATCCAGCCGGCGGCGTTCGTGGCGGTCTCGTGCGCCTCGTCTACGGAATCCACCCACAACACACTAACGGGGGACACCCCGTCGAACAGGCCGCATCACCCGGGGTAGCGGCGGCACCAGGCGGGGGAGGAACAGCGTGTGGTCGAAAACACGCTCAGCGCGTTACGCGATCGTGGTGGCGCCGCCACCGGGGCGCGGGACACACTGGGGGAGATCGTCCCGGCGCGAGCCACGCGCCGCCGACGTACAAGGAGGCACCGTGCCGCACGTCCTGGTCCTCAACGCGTCGTACGAGCCGCTCGGCGTCGTACCGCTCCGCCGCGCGCTCATCCTCGTCCTCAACGGCAAGGCGATCAGCCTGGAGGACTCCGGCGCCCTCATGCACAGCGCGACCCAGGCCATACCCGCCCCCAGCGTCGTCCGTCTCAAACGCTTCGTGCGTGTGCCCTTCCGGGGCACGGTGCCGCTCACCCGCCGCGCCCTGTTCGCCCGTGACGGCGGCAGGTGCGCGTACTGCGGCGGCGTCGCGACCAGCGTCGACCACGTCGTCCCGCGCAGCCGCGGCGGGCAGCACTCCTGGGAGAACGTCGTGGCGGCCTGCCGCCGCTGCAACCACGTCAAGGCCGACCGCCACGTCTCGGAGCTGGGCTGGCGGCTGCGCCACCAGCCGGCCCCGCCGAGCGGTCTGGCCTGGCGGATCATCGGCACGGGGCACCGGGACCCGCGCTGGCTGCCGTATCTGCGCCCCTACGGCGCGGACGACGCCCTCGCCCGGATCGAAGGCAGAACGACTACACCCGCCTGAGGCCCGGCTTCCTCCGTACGGGGCCGGTGACGGCCCCGTATCCGGTGCGCCCGCCCCTCCCGGCCCTGGTCCCGCCCGGCTCCTAGTCCCGTTCCCCCTCCTCCGGCTCCCGCACGGCGTAGGCCTCCACCGACCACAGCGAGACACCGAAGCGGGTCGCCCGCTCGTCGGCCACCACCCGCACGTAGCGGGTGCCGGCGGGCGCGTCCATCCGCACCGTCTCCCGGCCGCCCCGCCCGTCGCGGACGGTCGCGGCCGTGCTCCACTCCCTGCCGTCGGCGGAGACCTGGACGCGGTAGCGGGAGGCGTACGCGTCCTGCCAGTGCAGCCGCACCTCGCCGATCCGGGCCGGGCGGTCCAGCTCCACCCGCAGCCACTGGCCGTCCTCCGGCGGGGAGGACCAGCGGGTCTCCGGATCGCCGTCGGTGGCCGCCGAGGCGGGGAAGTCCTCGGTCTCGTCGGCCGAGGAGGCCGTCCGCGCGCCCCGGGCCAGGTCCGGCCCGCCGGTGGGCGGATAGGCGCGCACCGTCAGCGTCCGCCGCAGGCTCTCGCCCCCGGCGGCGAGGGTGACCGGGATCCGGTACGTGCCCGGCCGCACGTCCTTCCCGGCGCTGATCTCGATCTCCGGGGTCGCCGTCACACCGCGCTGGAGCGTGACCCGGCGCGGGGCCCGCACCGTGAACCCCTGCGGCGCCCGCACGGTCAGCCGGCCGCGCACGTCGGTGGGCCGGTGGCCGGTCAGCCGGGCCCCGACGGCGGCGGGCTCGCCGCCGATGACGGCGTTGGCCTCCTCGCGGGAGAGCTCCAGCCCGGCGCCGGGCGAGTCCGAGTACCAGGGCGTCAGCTCGTGGATCACCGGCGCCTTCGAGCCGTCCTGCCAGGCCAGCCGTACGGCGTCCGCCCGCAGGCCGCCGGTCTCCACCTCCGTCCAGCCCCGGTCGGAGAGCGTGCCGAGCCGCCTCCAGCCCTCGCCCGGCACGTGCGCCTCGACGGCGGCGCGGGTGTCCGCGCCCGGCTCGGACTGGACGGTGACGGCCGCCAGGGAGCGCGCCCGGGGCAGCCGCAGCACCAGCTCGTCACCGCTGCCGCCGCTGCCGTCGTCCCCCTCGCCGCCCTCCGCGCCGGGCCTCGGTTCCTCGGCGGCGCGGAAGGCCGTGGCGGGGTCGCCGTCGACGGCGTGCTCC
>NZ_JBKJFM010000146.1:0-15266 GCF_046614825.1 Streptomyces nanhaiensis | reverse complement strand
ATCGCCGGGATCGTCCAGGTCCAGTCCTACCGGCGGCAGTTCGGTGCCTCCTACATATCGGCGATGCCCACCAACCTCTACGGGCCCGGTGACAACTTCGACCCCGAGACCTCGCACGTCCTGCCCGTGCCCGCCCTGACCGACGCCCTCGTCCGCGCCCGCCCCGCCGCCGTGGTGCTGTGGGCGCGCTCCCCGGGGACTGCCGACCTCTCCTGGCTGCGGACCGCGCTGGAGACGACCTCCGCCCCCGTCCACCCCGCCGGACCGGGCTGGCCCCCGGACATCCCCGGTGCCGCGGCCCCTCTGCACGACCTGCCCGGCGCCCTGGCGGCGCTCCTGGGCGCGCCGGACGGCCGCCGCCCCGTCTGATCCGCCCCCTGTGCCGGTCCGGGCGCACCGACGCCCCCGCGGCCACCCCGGCCGGGGCCGAACGGCACCCGGTACGAGGGCCGTTCGGCCCCGCGGACTGCTCCTGTCGGACCTGCCGCCGCCCCCTCGCCGGGCGGGAGGCTTGCAGGCGAAGAACAGGACTCCGGTACGCCGGAACCGGACACGAGGAGCCAAGGCCATGAGAGCAGCAGTCGTCCGAACACTCGGCGCGCCCCTGGTGATCGAGGACCGGCCCGATCCGCGGCCCGGCCCCGCGCAGGTCAGCATCCGCGTCGAGGCGTCGGGTCTGTGCCACACCGACATCCACGCCGCCCGCGGCGACTGGCCGGTCAAGCCCGACCCGCCCTTCGTCCCCGGCCACGAGGGCGTCGGCATCGTCGAGCGGCTCGGCGACGACGTCACCCACCTGTCGGTCGGCCAGCGGGTGGCGGTCCCCTGGCTCGGCTGGGCCTGCGGGCGCTGCGAGCACTGCCTGTCCGGCTGGGAGACGCTGTGCGAGCGGCAGAAGAACACCGGTTACGGCGTCGACGGCGGACACGCCGAGATGATGCTCGCCCACGCCGACTTCGCCCAGCCGGTGCCCGACGGCATCGACCCGCGCGAGGCGGCCCCGCTGACCTGTGCGGGGGTGACGACCTACAAGGCGGTCAAGGTCGCCGGGGTGGGCCCGACCGATCTGGTGGCCGTCTCCGGCATCGGCGGGCTGGGGCACCTCGCCGTCCAGTACGCCAAGATCGCCGGAGCCACCGTGGCTGCGATCGACGTCACCGACGACAAGCTCTCCCTCGCCGGGGAACTGGGCGCCGACATCCTGATCGACGCCCGCAAGGAGGACCCGGCCGAGGTGCTCCGGCGGCACGGCGGAGCGCACGCCGCCATCGCGCTCGCCGTCGACGACCGGGCGACGGAGGCGCTCCAGCGCGGCCTGCGGCGAGGCGGGAAGCTGGTGCTCGTCTCGCTCCCGGCGGGCGGCGCCCTGCGCGTCCCGGTCTTCGACACCGTGCTGAACGGCACCTCCGTCATCGGCTCGATCGTCGGCACCCGGCAGGACCTCGCCGAGGTCTTCGCCCTCCACGCGGCCGGGCGCACGAAGGTGATCTACGAGACCCGCCCGCTGGAGGCCGTCAACGACTGCATCCAGGAGATCCTCGGCGGCCACGTCAGGGCCCGCGTCGTCTTCGAGATGTGACGCGCCGCCGGCCCCGGCCGGTCCGCCCTCCGCCCCTGTCGCGGCCCCCGCCGGCAGGGGCGGAGGGCTGCCGGGGGTGACGGGCGGGCCCGCCCGCTCGCTACGGTGGGCACCATGTTCACCCCCCAGGGCCCGACCCTCCCCGAACTCGCCGTGCAGGCGCTGTCGTCCGTCGAGCGCGGCTACGACCTGCTCGCGCCGAAGTTCGACCGCACACCGTTCAGGACCTCGGACCGCCTGCTGGACGCCACCGCACGCGCACTCCGGCCGCTGGGGCCGTTCGGGACGGGCCTGGACGTGTGCTGCGGAACCGGCGCGGGGGTGGGCGTCCTGCGGCGGCTGTGCGAACGGCGGGCCGTCGGCGTCGACTTCAGCGCCGGCATGCTCGGCCGGGCCCGCTTTTCCCACCCGCGGTCCCCCGGCGGGCCGGCGGTGGACTGGGTGCGCGCCGACGTACGGAGGCTGCCCTTCGCCGGGGCCTTCGACCTGGCCGTCAGCTTCGGCGCGTTCGGGCACTTCCTGCCCAGGGAGCGGCCCGCGCTGTTCGCGGGGGTGCACGCGGCGCTCCGGCCCGGGGGCCTGTTCGCCTTCCCCGTCGGTGCGCCGCCCCCGGTAGGGTCGCGCGCGTACTGGACGCTGTGGGGTTTCGACGCGGTGATGCGGGTGCGCAACGCGCTGTGGCGTCCGCGGTTCGTCATGTACTACCGCACGTTCCCCCTTCCCCGGGTGCGCCGCGAACTGGCCGACGCGGGGTTCGAGGTGGGCACGCTGCCGCTGGAGGAACTCGGCCGGCGTGCGGACGGCAGTCCCCGCTGCCGGCTGGTCGTGGCCCGGCGCGCCCGAGGGGGCGGCCGGGGGTGAGGGCGGTACGGGGAGGCGGTCTTGTACGGACCGCCGGGCCGGTCCGATACTCGCTCCATTGATGTCAGGTACGCGTCATCAATGGCCTTCGGTGGACACGTCTCCGCGCGCCGCGCGACACCCCCCACGTGCCGTCGCCCACCGGCTTCCCCACCACCAGGAGGAGACCACGTGAGGACCAGGCGCACCACCAGATGGAGCACCGCCCGCCGCACCCGGCTGCTCGCCGCCGCGATCGGCCTGGGAGTCGCCGCCGTGGCCACCGCACCGAGCGCCACCGCGGCCGCCCCGCGCGCCTACGGCGCGGCCGAACTCTCCCGGGTGAGCGACGCCGTGCTCACCACGGACGTCGACGGCATCGCCTGGCACGCCGACGACCGCACCGGACGCGTCGTCGTCACCGCCGACAGCACCGTCTCGCCCGCCGACGTCGCGGCCCTGCGGAAGGCCGCCGGCGCGGACGCGGGCGCGATCAGGATCGAGCGGACACCGGGAGTCATCGCCCCGCTGGGCTCCGCCGGCGACGCCATCTACGGCAGCGGCTACCGCTGCTCGCTCGGCTTCAACGTCCTCAGCGGCGGCACGTACCACTTCCTCACCGCCGGGCACTGCGGCGACGTGGTCGACACCTGGTACGCCGACTCCGGTCAGCGCACGCTCATCGGCCCGACCGTGAAGTCGAGCTTCCCCGGCAACGACTACGCCCTCGTCCGCTACGACAACACCTCCCTGGGCCACCCGGGCGGATTCACCCCGGCCGACGCCCACGTGGGCCAGTCGGTCAAGCGCACCGGATCCACCACCGGCACCCACAGCGGCACCGTCACCGCCCTGAACGTCACGGTCCGCTACAGCGGCAGCGGCACCGTCCGCGGCATGATCCAGACGAACGTCTGCGCGGAGCCCGGTGATTCCGGCGGCCCCCTCTACGACGGCTCCCTCGCTCTCGGCATCACCTCCGGCGGCAGCGGCGACTGCCGCAGGGGCGGCACCACCTTCTACCAGCCGGTTCCCGAGGCACTCAGCGCCTACAGGGCGACCATGTACTGATCCGGCCGGGCGGGGGCCGCCCGGCCCCCGCCCGCCCCGGCGTCCGCGCGGCGGGACGCAGCCCGCCCGGAGGGCGCAGTAGCATCCGGGCCGGAACCGCACACCGGGGAGGCCGTCATGGTGGACGATGCCGGGCTGCGTCATCTGCGCCGCTGCGTGGAACTGGCGACCGAGGCGCTGGAGGCGGGCGACGAGCCGTTCGGCTCCGTACTCGTCGGCGGGGACGGTACGGTCCTGGCCGAGGACCGCAACCGGGTCGCCCTCGGAGACCGGACCCGTCACCCGGAGTTCGAGCTGGCGCGCTGGGCCGCCGCCCACATGACACCGGAGGAACGCGCGGCTGCGACCGTCTACACCTCCGGGGAGCACTGCCCGATGTGCGCAGCCGCGCACGCCTGGGTCGGGCTGGGCCGCATCGTCTACGCGAGCTCCTCCGCGCAACTGGCCTCCTGGCTCGACGAACTGGGCGTGCCCGCGCCGCCGGTGCGGACGCTGCCGGTCGAGGAGATCGCGCCCGGTGTCGCGGTGGAGGGGCCGGTGCCCGGCCTCGCGCTGGAGGTGCGCGAGCTGCACCGGCGCCTCCACGGCGCGGCCTGAGCCCGGACGGGGACAACCCGGCCGCCGGGCAGGGCGGTTCGCCGGGGAGGGGCATCCCACGGCGCGGCGGCCCGCCGCCTAGGCCCTGTCCGGCAGATCCCGCCTGCTCCGCGGTGTCCGGCACGCCCGCTCGCTGCGTTGCCGATCGTCGGCGCGGCACGCTGCGCTCTCCCCCTCCGCCCTGCGATCGCACGCACCGGACACCGCGGAGCCCGCCCTTCGGGCGGACAGCGCTGTTTGCCGGACAGGGCCTAGGATTCGGCTCCGTGCAGCAGCCATCCGAAACCCCGACGCACCCTGCCCGCCGCCGCACGGGTGCGCTCGTCGCCGCGCTGGCGGCCGGAGTGGTGATCGGCGGCGCAGGCGCCGGAGCCGCCTGGGCCCTCACCGGCGGAAGCGGCGGCGAGGTCGGCCCCGAGGCCGACGCGCGTGCGGCGTGCGGCGTCCTGGAGCGCTTCGAGGAGTCGGAGTACACGGAGAAGGGGCCGGCCGGCGAGGCGGCGCTCAACCGCTGGGGAGCGGCGCAGGCCCTCTCCGCCGCGGCGGCCGCGGGCGACGAGCGGTACGAGCCGCTCGCGGAGGCGCTGAGGAAGTCGCACCACCGGGTCCTCTCGGCCTTCGAGTTCGACGCCCGGGCGGAGAAGGACTTGGAGAGGGCGCGCGGGATCTGCGCGGATATGTGAACCGGTCCGCGCGGTACCGAGCCGCTTGGGTCGAGCCGCCCGTACCGAACCGCCCGTCCGGAGCCGTCCGGACCGTCAGCGGCCGGCCGCCGCCGTACGCGTGCAGGCCAGATAGGTCGCCCGGTGCACCGCACGCGCCAGGCGGGCGCCCCACAGGGAGCGGGGTCCCGCGAAGGGCTCGGCGGAGGCCGGGCGGCCCGGCGGGGGCGGCGCGGCGGCGACGCACACCGCGTCGGTCGGCGTGCCCGAGGCGTCCACACCGGCGTCCCGCAGCGCCTGGACCTTGGCCTCGGTGGCCGTGGCCACGGCGTTGACCAGAGCGGCGTCCGAGAGCGCGACCGGCACCGAGACCAGGATGTTGATGGTCCCGGCGGGCAGCGGTCCACCGCTGCCCGCGTCCGGCGCCGCCGCCCAGCCGTGTACGCCGATCCCGGCCGTGACCAGTGCCTCGACCCCCTCGTCCACCGCCAGGCAGCGGTCCAGCACCCGGGCCGCGGTCATCAGCCCCACGCCGGGACCCTCCGCGCCCGCCCGCCCGGCCAGTTCGGCCAGGTGCCGCTCGGCGTCCAGCCGTGCGTAGCCCGGGGGCACCTGGGTGTTGAGGACCCAGCCGCGCTCGCCGAGCCCGCCGCCCAGCAGCGCGCTGCTGATCATCCGCCGCTCGGCCCCGGGCCTCCAGAACAGCATCGGCCAGGAACCGCCCTGCTCCCGGTGGTGCAGGACGCGTACGCCGGCCAGGGAGCCGTGATGGGATCGCAGGAGCACGCTGCACCCTAGCGCGGGGCGCGGGAGCAGGCGCGAGGGGTGCCCGGACGCGGGAGGTGCCGACGGATCAGCGGAACTCGTGCACCACCCGGATCCGTCCGGAGATGTGGGCGTTGAACTCGTCGAGCTCCTCCGCCGGGACCCACAGTTCGAGGATGCCCTCCCCGCCGGCCTGCCGCACCGGATACCGGGACAGGAAGTCCGTCTCGACCTCGAAGCGTGTGACGAAACCCGCTCCGTCGTGCTTCACGTTCCAGTCCCTGGCGATCCTGATCGCGTAGTCCTCGTTCAGCACCGGGTAGAAGATCGGCTGTTCTGGCAGGCGGGGCGGCCAGGCACGCCACCGCGACTCCCGCACCAGTGCCAGTTCCTCCGGTCCGGTCGGGCGCCACAGGGTCGTCGTCGGGGGCCGGTCGGTCATTGCGCCGCCTTCGGTGCGTGCGTGCGGGAGGAAGGGACGGATGTGTGCCGCCGTGTCGTGCGGGAAGGGACGCTACCGGCGGCCGCGGGCCGCGGGCCACCGGTTATCCGTCCCGCGTCCCGCGGACGCCCCACCCCGGTGGGGCACGCGCCGGGCCCGTACCGGTTCACCGCGCCGGGGCCGTTCCACTGCATAAACTGATCACCGCAGATCTTTCTCGTCACTCACGACCCGTCAGGAGCGACCGCCATGGCAACCACCCGTACTGCCAAGACCCGCTGGGAAGGCAACCTCCTCGAGGGCAAGGGCAGCGTCGCCCTCGAGTCCTCCAGGATCGGCACCTACGACGTGAGCTGGCCCGCCCGCGCCGAGGAGCCCGGTGGCAAGACCAGCCCCGAGGAACTGATCGCGGCGGCCCACTCCGCCTGCTACTCGATGGCCTTCTCGGGCGGCCTGGCGCGCAAGGGCCACACGGTGGAGAAGGTCGACACCCAGGCGGACGTCACCTTCCAGCCGGGCGAGGGCATCACCGCCATCAAGCTGACCGTCCGCGCCACCGTTCCCGGGCTGTCCGAGGAGGACTTCCAGGCGGCCGCCGAGGAGGCCAAGGCCAACTGCCCGGTCAGCCAGGCCCTGGCCGGTGTCAAGAACATCACCCTGGACGCCCGGCTCGTCTGACGTGCCGGACCCGGGGCACGGCCCCGCGTACGACAGGGCCGGCCGGGACCGCACGCGCGGTCCCGGCCGGCCCTGTCGCGTCTCCGGAGCCGGCCCGCAGGGCTCGCCCGGAGAGGGCTCGGCGGGACGGCTCAGCGTGAGGGGGACCGGCCGGGCAGCCGCCGCAGTTTGACCACGGCGTCCTCCAGGACCGCCCGCTGCCCGTCGGGCCCGGTCGCGTCGCGCCGGTACTCCCCGGTCACCAGCGGCTCCCACTCCTCCTCCGGCAGACCGAGCGAGCCGAGGACCTGCGCCGACGTGGGCAGGGGCGGGTGGTCGCCGTGGCCGTGGTCGGCCGCCCACGGGGGAGGGCCGGCGTGCCCGACGACCAGCAGCACGCCACCCGGCGACACGGCCGCCGCGGCGTCGCGCAGGATCTGCTCCCTGGGCAGCTCGACGGGGGAGGGGGCGTGGAGGAAGTGGGTGGAGACCAGGTCGAAGACGCCCCCGGGGAAGGATTCGGCCAGATCGTGCCGCTGCCAGTCGATCCGGTCGGCCACACCCGCCCGCCGGGCCTGCTCGGCTCCGCGCTCCAGGGCGACCCCCGACACGTCGACCGCGGTGACGCGCCAGCCCTGCCGGGCGAGCCAGATCGCGTCGGCCCCCTCACCGCATCCCAGGTCCAGGGCGCTGCCCGGGGCCAGATCCGCCGTCTCACGGACCAGGACGGCGTTGGGCTCGCCGCTCCAGACCCGATCACCCGCGCCGTAGAAGTCGTCCCAGAACTCCCCGGCCGAGGCGCCGTCCACATCTTCGCCGCTCATCGCAGAACCTCCCTTCCCAGACCGGCGCGGGCCGCGACGGCCCGGCCGGTCTCCTCCTCCACCAGATCGGCGTTGATCGCCGCGGCGGCGCTCACACCCGCGGCGGCGGCGCCGGCGACCTTCCCGGCCAGGTCGGCGACGTCCCCGGCCACCCACACCCCGGGGACGGCGGTGGCACCGGTCGCGTCGGCGGCGACGCGCTCACCGAGGACGTGGCCGCCCGCCGTCTGCTCGACCGTCTCCAGACCCAGACCGGCCAGGAAAGCCGCGCGGGCGGTGAAGCGCGGGGCGACCACCAGCGCCCGGCAGGGCACGGTCCGCCCGTCCGTGAGCCGTACGCCGGCGAGACGGCCGCCGCTCGTCTCCAGGCCGGTCACCTCGCCGTCGACGACGGCGACGCCGCGGGCGGCGAGCCGCTCGTACTCCCGGTCGCCGGGCTCGGGACCGATGTGCCGCAGCAGGGTCACGTCCGCGCTCCACTGCCGCCACAACAGCGCCTGCCGGACGGCCGCCGGCCCGGTGGACAGCACGCCGATCGGCAGGTCGCGCACCTCCCAGCCGTGGCAGTACGGGCAGTGAAGGACATCGCGTCCCCACAGCTCCGCCAGCCCCGGCACCCCGGGCAGCCCGTCGGCCAGGCCCGTGGCCACCAGCAGCCGGCCCGCCGCCACGGTGGTCCCGTCGTCCAGGCGGAGGCGGAAACCTCCGGCGGCCAGGCGCTCGGCGGCCGTGACGGTGCCTGCCGTGATCTCGCCCCCGTAGCGGAGCACCTCGGCGCGCCCGGCGGCCGTCAGCTCCAGGGGCGGCGTGCCGTCGAGCCCCAGATAGCCGTGGACACCGGCGGCCGGTGCGTTGCGCGGCCGCCCGGAATCGACCACCAGGACCGAGCGGCGCGCCCGGGCCAGGGTCAGCGCCCCGCTCAGCCCGGCGGCGCCGCCCCCGACGACCACCACGTCGTGGAGCCGTTCGGCGTCCCGGACGGGTGGGGCCGGGGAGCTCCCGTCATATCCGGTCATGTCTCTCCTTCCGTCATACGGCAAGCCTCCGCCCGTGCCCGTCCGCTTGACAAACATCTTTGCCGGACCGGCAAATGGGGGGATGGCCGACGACGACCTCGAGAACGTCCTCACCGGTGTGGGCCCCAGGCTGCGGGCCCTGCGCCAGGCGCGCGGTGCCACGCTCTCCCAGGTGAGCGAGACGACCGGGATCTCGCTCAGCACCCTCTCGCGCCTGGAGTCGGGGCAGCGCAGGCCCACCCTGGAGCTGCTGCTCCCCCTGGCCAGGGCCTATCACGTCCCCCTGGACGAACTCGTCGGCGCGCCCGCCACCGGCGACCCCCGCGTCCACCCCCGCCCCTTCACCCGGTACGGGCAGACCTTCGTGCCGCTGACCCGCAGCCTGGGCGGTCTGCACGCCTACAAGCAGATCATGCCCGCCGGGTACGGCGGGGGAGGGCGGCCCGAGCAGCAGACGCACGAGGGCTACGAGTGGCTCTACGTCCTGTCCGGGCGGCTGCGGCTGGCCCTGGGCGAGCACGACCTCGTCCTCGGCGCGGGGGAGGCCGCCGAGTTCGACACCCGTACCCCCCACGGCTTCGCGAACGCCGGGGAGCGGCCCGTCGAGTTCATCAGCATCTTCGGGCCGCAGGGCGAGCGGATGCACGTACGCGCCCGGCCCTCGAAGGGCGCGGGGTGAGGGCCGCCGCGCACGCCCGGAGGTACGGGCGGGGAAGTGGCGGGCGGTGCCGGGACGGCCCGCGGCGGGCGGCGCCTGCCGGCCGGGCGCAGGGCTGCTGCGCGTCGGCGTCTCAGGCGCCGCCGGCGCGCAGCAGCCGGTCCAGGAAGGGGTTGGTGAACACCCGGTGCGGATCGAGCCGGTCCAGCGCGGCCACCGCGCCGTCCCAGCCGGGCAGGGAAGCCGGCACCGCTGTGCCGATGACCTCCCGGTCGTCCCAGGCGGCCCGGTCGGTGTAGGCCCAGCCCTTGGACCACTCGACCCTGGCCAGCGCGTACGTCCCGTCGAAGGCGCGCAGCAGGAAGCGCTCCAGCTCCCGGTAGAAGGACGGCGCGTCGGGTGTGCCGGGGAGGGTGAGCACGTCCAGCCAGACGGCCGTGTCCCACTCCGGGCGGTCGGGCACCGGACGCAGCGCGGACAGCGCCGGGACCTGTGCGCCGGGCACGTCGGCCTCCTCCGGCCGGTCGAGCCCGGTGACGCGTATCTCCACCGACCCGTTGACCGGGAAGCGGCCCTCCGCCGCGTACGCGGCGAGCCGCTCCCGGTAGAACGCCGTGAACTCGGCGACCACCCGCTGCACCCGGGACCGGGCGGTCACCACCGCGTACCCGTTGGCCGTGACGCGCAGGGTGGTGGGCTTGATGTAGAGCAGGGTGTTCTTCGAGGGGCCCCACAGGTCGGCGGAGGCCGTGGCCACCAGCCCGGCCGCGGCGGCGGTGGACTGGGCCTCGCCCAGGGCGGGGGCCAGATACCAGGCGGCCTCCGTGACCATCGTCCCGGCCAGGTCCGCCACGGGCCTCGGAACGTTGTCCGAGAAGGGGTAGTTGTACGGCCGGTCGACCGGCCGGGAGGTGAGCGGGCGGCCGGGGCAGACGCTCCACACCTTCAGCCAGGGGTGCTCGCTGAAGGCGAACCAGATCGCCTCGACCCGCCCGGTCTCCTCCACGAAGGAGGCGAGGGTGCGTCCGCCGCGGCCCGGCGGGGCGAAGAGTTCGGCGGCCGGTATGTCGGTGCGGCTGACGCACCGCAGGTTGTCGTCGCCGCCCACGCGCAGCACGGCCTCGGTGACCAGTGACCGGCCGAGGTGGGTGAGCAGGACGGCGCAGTCGGGGTGGTCGCGGTCGAAGGTCCGGGCGGTGTACTCGCCGCCGTCCGCGTCCCACACGACCGCGGTGAGCGACAGGACGCGGTTGCTGAGCGAGCCGTAGGTCCGGCCCGGGGCGCGCACCTCGCCCCGGGCGGGGACGGCGGTGCCGTGCGCGTCGACGGCGAGTACGCCGCCGAGCGTGAGGTCGCCGGGCGCGGGAGCGGCGGTCAGACCGAGGCCGTGCTCCTCCAGGCGGGTCAGCAGCTCCTCCATCGACACGCCCGCGCCGGCCCGCACCGACGCGGACGAGCCCGCCGCTGAGCTCACCCGGACGTCCGTCAGATGGCGGGCGGTGTCCATGAGCAGCACCGGCCGCCCGCCCCGGGCCCCGTCCGCGAGGGTCAGCGGCGACCAGCCGTGGGAGTGGCCCCGCGGCCGTACCGTCCAGCCGTTGCGGTGCGCCCAGTTCACCACGGCGACCACCTGGCCGGTGTCGCGCGGGGCGCACGCCCACAGGCCGTCGGAGACCGTCTCGCCCGACCAGTTGCGATAGGGGGAGCGGTAGAGCCGGACCTGCTCGGGGAAGCCGGAGGGATCGGTGCCCGAGACGACAGGGACGCCCGGGACGTCAGCGGCGCCTCCGGCGAACGCCGGCGCGGCGGCCGGTGCCGTCGCGCCGGTCACCGTCAGCCCCGTCGCCGCTCGCAGGAGGCGGCGCCTGCTCCACCGTTCGTACGTCCCTCGATCATTCATGCGGACACGCTAGGACCCGGAGCGCCCCACCGGGCCGTACGGGCGGTGGTTTCACCCGTACGGGGTACCGGATCCCCAGGCCGCCGGCCGGCCCTTCGCGGACTGCCCGCACAGCCCGCCGGAGCGGGTGTGGACCGGTTCCGGCCACGGCGCCGGGCCCGGTCCGGTCCCCGGCCCGCACGGGATCCGGCGCGGGCCTGCGCCGGCCGCAAATCGACGCGCCGAAGGGATCGCGCATTCGTCCTGTTATCGATGCTCGATTTCTCGGAACGGGTTCCTCGTTGATCTTATTTCCATATCTTTTAATGTCTATAAATCGGTTCGCTCGGGCGGAATTAGAGGAAGTGGCGTGCCGGCCGAGCGCGCTTTCCGGATGACCGAAACCCCTCCTTGACCCGTCGTGCGGCAGGGCTCGACACTTCCTGGAGAACTCATGCATCAGGGGTTACGGGCCGCCCGGCCCGGCCGTGCGAAACCGACCGCGCACGGGGTGTGTGACGGGGGAATCGGACAAGACGTGCGTGGTGCGTCGCCGCCTGCGCGCATTCTCTCCACTTTTTCTCCTCAACCCTCGGTGCGCGAAGGGAATGGAGGGGAATGCCGGTGCAAACGGGCCATCCCGGCGTATACATCGAGGAACTTCCCAGCAGCGTCCGCACCATCTCGGCGGTCACCACCTCGGTCACCGCTTTCGTGGGCCACACCCGCCGAGGTCCGCTCAACCGGCCGGTGAGGGTCACCAGCTTCGCCGACTTCGAGCGCCGCTTCGGCGGGCTCACCGCGCAGAGCGCCGTCGCCTACGCCGTGCACCAGTTCTTCGGCAACGGCGGCACCACCGCGGTGGTCGTGCGCGTCGCCGCGGCCGGCACCGGTGAGGAGGCCTGCGCCACCCTGGAGTCGACCGAGGGGCACAGCGCCTGCCCCGTGATGACCGTGCACGCCAAGGAGCCCGGCGTCTGGGGCTCCCGGCTGCGCCTGGCCGTCGACCACGACACCCGCGACCCCGAAGAGACCTTCAACCTGCGGGTCCTGGACGCGGACGGCAGCACGCGCGAGACCTTCACCGGCCTGTCCATGGAACCGGGCCACGGACGCCACGCCGAGACGGTGGTGAACGCCGGCTCCGCGCTGGTGCGGGCCGACGTCATCGGCGAGGGCAGGCCGGATCCGTCGGGCACGGTCTCCAAGCCGTTCGCCGACGAACTGCCCGGCCTCGCCGTCGAGCTGACCGTGAAGATCGGCGACGTGGAGCGCGAGTTCACGCTCCACGACCCCGACCGGGACGGCGAGCCCCCGCGGAACGTCGCCGAACTGGCACTGCTCCTGGAGCGCAAGCTGCGCGCCCTGCCGGACGCGCCCGGCAAGCGGGCCTTCGCCGGTGCGGAGGTCACCGCCTTCGGCCGCCGCCTCCAGGTCGTCGCCGGCTCCACCGACCCCCGCGACACCGTCCGCTTCCTCGGCGAGTGCGCCAACGACCTGGGCCTTGAGGCGACCGTCAACCCCCCGGTCCTCCCGCTGACCGGAGGAGTGGACGGAGACCCGCCCGGCCCGCGCGACCTCGTCGGCGACGAGGCCGGCAAGACCGGGCTCCACGCACTGCGCGACGTCGACGACGTCAATCTGCTGTCGCTCCCGGAACTCGCGGCCTACGACTCCACCGACGACATGATCACGGTGATCTCGGCCGCGCAGGCGCTCTGCCGGGAGCGCCGGATCTTCCTGCTCGCGGACGCGCCCGGTTCCTGGGCCGACGTCGACGGCGTCCGCGCCGGGCTGAGCGCCTTCGACCCCGTACGGGACGGGCAGACGGCGCTGTACTTCCCCCAGTTGCAGATGACCGACCCGCTCACGGGACGGCTGCGCTCCTTCCCGCCCTCGGGCGCGATCGCCGGCGTCTGCGCCCGCACCGACGCCGAGCGCGGTGTGTGGAAGGCGCCCGCGGGCACCGAGGCCCGGCTGGCCGGCGTCCGCTCGCTGAGCGTGCGGCTCACCGACCGCGAGAACGCCCTGCTGAACCCGCTCGGCGTCAACTGCCTGCGCACCCTCCCGGCCGTCGGATCGGTGGTCTGGGGCGCCCGCACCCTCCAGGGCGCGGACGCCCTCGACAGCGAGTGGAAGTACGTCTCCGTGCGGCGGCTGACGCTGCACGTCGAGGAGAGCCTCTACCGCGGACTGCAGTGGGTCGTGTTCGAGCCCAACGGCGAGCAGTTGTGGCAGCAGATCCGGCTGGACGCCTCGGCCTACCTCAACACCCTCTTCCGGCAGGGCGCCTTCAAGGGCGCCACCCCGCGCGAGGCGTACTTCGTCAAGTGCGACAGGGAGACCACCACGGACGAGGACGTCGCGCGCGGTGTGGTGAACGTCCTGGTCGGAATCGCGCCGGTCAAGCCCGCCGAGTTCGTGGTCGTCAAGATCCAGCAGACCGCCGGACAGTTCGAGATTTAGGATTCCGATGGCTGAATTCCAGGTGAACGCGCAGCGTTTCGACCCCTACAAGAACTTCAAGTTCCTGGTGTTGTGGGGTGGGCGCACGGTCGCGGGCGTCAGCAAGATCAGCCCGCTGAAGCGGACCACGGAAGTGGTCAAGCACCGGCACGGCGGCGATCCGAGTTCACCGCGCAAATCGCCGGGCCGTTCCGAGTTCGAGGGCATCACCCTGGAGCGCGGCGTCACACACGACCCCGAGTTCGACCGCTGGGCCAACAAGGTGTGGCAGGTCGGCGCCGGGCTCGGGGCCGAGGTGTCGCTCGCCGACTTCCGCAAGGACATCGTCATCCAGGTCCTCAACGAGGCCGGGCAGGTGGCCGTCTCGCACAAGCTCTACCGGACCTGGCCGAGCGAGTACCAGGTGCTGGGCGAGCTGGACGCCAACGCCAACGCGGTGGCCATCCAGAGCCTCAAGCTGGAGTGCGAGGGCTGGGAGCGCGACTACGAGGTGCCCGAGCCCACCGAGCCCTCGTTCACCAACCCCTGAGCGGACGGTACGGCGGATGACGGCTGGGGCGGCGGAGACGGCGGTGGCAGCCGCACCGTTGACAGCGGAGACGGCGGCGCCGGCCGCGGCGGTGACGGCGGGGCCCGCGGAACTGCTGGCCGTCTGGGAGGCGGGACTTGGGCTGGCCGATCCAGGTCGCGCCCTCCTGCTGCACCGCACCGCCCGCCCGGAGGCCGGCGACGGCGAACTGCTGTCGGCGCCGGTCGGCGAGCGGGAGGCGGACCTGTTCGCGTTGCGCCGGGCACTGTTCGGCGAGCGGATGCAGGTGCGGGTGGAGTGCGAACCATGCGGCGAGGCAATGGAGTTCGACCTCGGCACGGACGATCTGGCCGCCCGGCCGCCCCGGCGGGACGGCCCCCTGCGGGTGGCCGAGGAGGACTGGGAGGTGGAGTTCCGGCTGCCGACCGTCGCCGACCTGGCGGCCGTGGCCGAGGCGGTGGAGGCCGCCCGGGGCACGGCCGCCGACCAGGGCGCGGAGGGGCAGGGTCTGGACGGAGCCTCCGCCCGAGCCCTGCTGGCCGCCCGCTGCACGGTGTCGGCCGTACGCGCCGGGCGGCCGGTCCCCGCCGGCCGGCTGCCCGCCCTGCTGCCCGAGACGGTGCTGCGGCGCGTCGCCGAGGCCGCCGAACAGGCAGACCCGGCCGCCGACGTGACGCTCAGGGTCTCCTGCCCCGAATGCGGCGGGACGACCCGGGCCGAGCTCGACATCGCCTCCTACCTGTGGGCCGAACTCGACGCCTGGGCGAGGGACCTGCTCCTCGACGTCCATCTGCTCGCCGGCGCCTACGGCTGGACCGAGCCGGAGATCCTGGCGCTCAGTCCGCTGCGGCGCCGCTACTACCTGGAGCTGTGCGCCGATGCCTGACCACTTCGACCGGCTGCTGACCCGGCACGTCCCCGCGGTCCGCGGTGCCGAGGCCGCCCCGGGCGGCGGGCCGGGCGTACCCGTACGGGTACGCCCCCGGCTGCCCGAGCCGTACGAGCGCGTCGAGGCGCTGTGGGGGGCGCCCCTGGAGCCGGAGGGAGCAGACCTCTTCCTCCCGTCCGCCCCCCGTCCGGCCGCGCGGCCCGGGGAGGACCGGGCGGCGGTACGGCACGAGCGGGAGATCCGCACCGAGCACCGGACCGTGGTGCGGACCGAGCCGGTACCGGACGGTGAACGGGCACGAACGCCCGTGGAGGAACGGCCCGCCCGGCCGCCGGTCGCCGGGCGGGCGGCGGCCGTACCGCGTCCCGCGGCCGTGCCCGCGCCCCTGCGCG
>NZ_JBKJFM010000145.1:0-15394 GCF_046614825.1 Streptomyces nanhaiensis | reverse complement strand
CGCCGGCTGCGCCCGGTCCACGGCAGCCCTCCCGCCCTGCGGCGGGCGCTCGCGGACGGGCCGCTGGTGTTCGACCTGCGGGCGGCCGAGCCGGCGGGCCGGTGGCGGACCTTCGCGGTGCTCACCGTCCGCTCGCCGCTGCGGGAGCCGCCCCGTTCCACCCCGGGCTTCGACGTCCACCGCAACAGCCTGCCGGAGCTGGCGCCGGGCACGGCCTTCGCGGCGGTGCGGCCCGCGGCGTACCGGGGGTCCCGGGAGGGCCGCGGCTGAAAAGCCGTCACGCCGCGCCGTTTCCGTCCGGAAGGCGGGGGTACTCCGAACCGGCCGGTACCCGATCCGCAGTGGAGATGATGACGATGGCCAGCACAGGTCCGAGGACCGCGGGCACGGCGCACCGGGCGCCCGTGATCACCGCAGCCAAGGTGGTCTCCGCGGTCTTCCTGCTCGTGGGAATCCTGGGGTTCATCCCCGGTGTCACCACCGACTACGGCGACATGGAGTTCGCCGGACACGAGTCGGGCGCCATGCTGCTCGGCGTCTTCATGGTGTCGATCCTGCACAACCTGGTCCACCTCGCCTTCGGCGTCGTCGGACTGGTGATGGCCCGCAGCGCCGCCGGAGCCAAGTTGTTCCTGATCGGCGGCGGCGTGATCTACCTGCTGCTGTGGCTCTACGGGCTGATCATCGACAAGGACAGCGGCGCGAACTTCGTGCCCCTGAACACGGCCGACGACTGGCTCCACTTCGTGCTGGGCGTGGGCATGATCGCGCTCGGCGTGGTCCTGGGCGGCCGCCGCACCGCGACCGCCTGACCCGGGCCGCGCACCGGCTCCCTTCCCCTCCCCGGCAGGGCGGCACGGCGCCGCCCCGCCGTCCGACCGGCCCGCCGGTCCGCCGGTCCGCCGGTCCGCCGGAAACGATGAAGAAGGCGAGGAGGCTCCACCATGCAGCCCGCGCCGCCCCCGGGAGCCGCCGAGCTCCTCTTCGTCGGCAACGCCACCCTGCTGATCCGCTACGGCGAGCTGACGCTGCTGACCGATCCCAACTTCCTCCACCGCGGCCAGTACGCCTACCTGGGCAAGGGTCTGCTGTCCCGGAGGCTGAAGGAGCCGGCCCTGCGGGTGGCGGATCTCCCGCCGGACCTGGACGCGGTGGTGCTGTCCCATCTGCACGGCGACCACTGGGACCGGGTCGCCCGCCGCGGCCTGCCCCGCTCCCTGCCGATCGTCACCACCCCGCACGCCTCGCGGCGGTTGCAGGGGCTGCACGGGTTCAGCCGCGCCACGGGCCTGCCCACCTGGCACGACCACGTCCTGGTGCGCGGCGGCGGCCAGGTGCGGATCACGGCGCTGCCCGGCCGCCACGGACCGGGCCCGGTGGACTTCCTGCTGCCCCCGGTGATGGGCAGCCTGCTGGAGTTCGGCGATCCGGGAGGGGCGGTACGGCTGCGGCTGTACATCTCCGGCGACACCCTGATGTTCCCCGGCGTCCACGAGATCGCGCGCCTGTGCCCGGACATCCACCTGGCGGTGGTCCATCTGGGCGGTACCAGGCTCCCCGGAGGGCTGCTGGTGACCATGGACGCGCTCCAGGGCGCCGACCTGGTCTCCGCGCTGCGGCCCCGTCGCGTGCTGCCGGTGCACTACGACGACTACACCGTCATGAAGTCCCCCCTGTCGGACTTCATCCGGGAGGCGGAGCGGCCCGGCTTCCCCTCCGGCGTGCTGCACTGCCCCCGGGGAGAGCGGGTGACCGTCGACGCCGCCGGCCCGGTCGAGGCCGGCCCGGCACGGCCGGCGAACCCCTGAGACCCCGGTGCCCGGCCCCGCGGCGGCGGGGGCCGGGCACCGGGAGGGTTCCGTGGGCCCGAGAGCCCCGGAGCTCCCAGAAACCCCAGAGAGCCCAGAGGAACGAGAGGAAGGCCCACAAGGTGCCGAGCACGAGCACGATCACAGCCCAGCACGTACGGGAGTTGCTGAGCTCCTCCGACCCCGACCCCCGGCTGGTCCTCCTGGAGGGCAGCCCGCGGGTCGTGTCCGCCTCCGAGGCGGGTGCCGACCGCTACCGGGGAGCCGTGGAGGTCGTCTCCCGCGACGACCTCGCCGCCCGGCTCGGCCCGGAGGCGCCCTCCGACCGGGACCTGGAGGCGCTGGCCTCCAGGCTGCAGACCGTGGTCTCCGAACTGGGCGGCTGAGCAGCGGCCCGTGCGCGCCGCCCGGGCGCGTCCCGCCCGTTCGCTCAGGCGGACGGGACGCGCACGGCCAGCGCCAGTGTGTCGTCGGGGTGCAGGATGACCGTGTGCATGTCCTCGGCGATGGCGCCGGGGACCTCCGCGATGGGCCTGTCCGCGTGGCGGCGGGCCGCCTCGACCAGCCGCTTCTCGCCCTCGCGCGGGTCCTTGCGGCTCTCGGTGAGGCCGTCGGTGTAGAGGATGAGCATGTCCTCGGGGCCCATCCGGACGTGCAGCAGGCGCTCGCTGCCCGGCAGCGGGTAGCCGATGCCCCGCCCGCGCACCTCCAGGTACTCGGGCTCGCCCCCGGCCGGCAGCAGCAGCGCCGGCGGGTGGCTGCCGTTGGCCAGGAACAGGTCGCCGGTGGCCGGGTTGATCCGGGCCAGCAGCACGGTGGACATCAGCTCGCTGTCGAAGGGCATCAGGATCTCGGCGGTCCGGGCGATGATCGACTCCAGCGGATGCCCCTCCAGCGCCAGGGTCCGTACCGCGTGGGTGACGTTGAGGGCGCCTCGGGTGCTGGTCACACCGTGGCCGAGGGCGTCGACGACGGTGATGTGGACGGTGCCGTCGGGCAGCTGGAGCCAGTCGTACAGGTCTCCGCCGGTGGGCGCGTCGGTGCCGGCCGGCGCGTAGTGGACGGCCATCTCCAGGCCGTCGACCTCGATCGGGGCGGGCCGCAGCGCGTCCTCCAGCTCGCGCAGGGTCTGACCGTGGGCCTTGCGCAGCTGCTCGTCGCGCTCCTCCAGCTGGACGTAGAGGGCGAGGGTGCCCCGGTTGGTCTCGGCGATCTCGTGCTTGAGCCGCCGGTGTTCGGCGGTGAGGGAGTCAAGACGGGCCAGCACCGCGCGCAGCTCCTGCTCCACCGCGTGGATCTCCGAGGTGGGGCAGCCGCTCCCGGCCGCCGCTCCGCCGCCGTTCTGGGCGGGCAGGACCGTGCCCGCGTCGCTCCCCCTGCTCCTCGTGCCCCCGTCGCCCGCGCTGCCGCCGTCACCACGCCGCCCGGGCAGCGGCATGCGCCAGGTGACCGAGCCCCCGGAGGCGAACTGGGCGGGAAGGGGCAGGTCGGCGATGCCGTCGCGGTCGGCCGTCAGATCGCTGAGGGTGTCGAGCGTGACGACGAGCTGGCCCGCCGACCCGCCGGGGGACGGCTCGGCGCACGCGTCCAGCCGTACCGGCCGCCCCGCCGCGATCTCGGTGCGCGCCAGGTCCACCGCGGACATCACCAGCCGGGCCCTGGTCTCCACCGGCAGCCGGTGGACGCGCGCGATCCTGCGCACCGCCTGCCGCAGGCTCGGCAGTGTGTGGTGGTGGGAAGTGGTGTTGTCGGTCATGGAACCTCTACGCCGCTTGGACGGTGAGCACGGTGGCGTCGTCGCGGACGCGCCGGTGCCCGTGGGCCAGGGCCGCCGCCAGCAGGGGCGGCGGAAGCCGCAGCAGAAAGGTGGGCGGGCTGTGCGACCAGCGGGACTCGATGCCGTCGCTGTGCAGGACGACCGCCGCCCCCCGCGCCAGGGACACGGTGCGCGGCCGGGGGGTGGGGACGTTCCAGCCCACGATGCCGGGCTGGCCGGCCATCCGGTGGGCCACCTCGCCGTTGGAGAGCACCGTGGCGCGGATGTTGCCCGTGCCGCAGTACTCGGCGCGGTCCGGGTGCACCCGCACCACGCCCGTCGCCGCGCCGCGGGTGTGGCGCAGCGAGCGGTGCAGCGAGGTCAGGATCTCGGCAAGGGGGCGGTCGGGTGCGGTGCGGAAGGCCCGCAGGGCCGAGCGGGCCGCCTCGGCCGCCGCGGCGCCGTGTCCCAGCCCGTCGACGACGAGGCCGGTGAGGGCGTCGCCGGTGTCGGCCACGGCGCAGGCGTCGCCGCAGTGCTTCTCGCCGTGGGCCGGCAGGCACACCGATCCGACGCCGTACCGGGCCTTCGGCCGCCCGCCGGGGGCGGAGAGCCGTGCGCTGACCAGGGTGCCCGAGCCCGGCTGGGTGCGGATGGTGAACTCGGTGGCGATCCGGCGGACCGCACCCAGTCCCGCGCCGAGGGAGCCGGTCGTGGTGTAGCCGTCGGCCATCGAGCGGTCAAGGTCGCGGATGCCCGGTCCCCGGTCGACGGCGGTGATCTCCATCCCGTCGCCCTGGAGCGCCGGCTGTACGTACACCGTTCCGTCGGTGGCGTGCTTGACCTGGTTGCTGGCCAGTTCGCTGGCGAGGACGGCCGCCTGGTCGGGCATGGCCCCGGGCAGCCCGCACAGCTGTGCGCAGCGGCGCGCGGCCGAGGCCGCCACGTGGATCGCGCTCTCGTGGTCGATGCGGATCTCGTCGGTCAGGCTCTCCGCGGCGGAGGACGGTCGGCTCACTGCGTGTTCCAGCGGGTCACGCTGATGGTGGTGCCCTTGCCCGGCTCGGTGTGCACCTCGAACTCGTGCATGAGGCGGCGCGCACCTCCCAGGCCGTGCCCCAGGCCGGAGCCGGTGGTGAAGCCGTCGGCCAGCGCCGCCTCCAGGTCGGGGATGCCGGGCCCCTCGTCCCTGACGGTCAGCCGGACGCCCCGGCGCCCCGCGTTCCTGGGGAACTCGATGGTCACCGTGCCGCCTCCGCCGTGGATGTAGGCGTTGCGCGCCAGTTCGCTGGCGGCGGTGACGACGCGGGTCTGGTCGACGAGCCCGAAGCCGGTCTCGACGGTGGCGGCCCGTACCGCGTGCCGGACAGTGATGAGGTCCTCGTCGGTACGGACCGGGTAGGTGGCCCCGGCGCTCGCGGCGCCGCCGCCTGCTTCGACGGGGGCCACCGAGGCGCCCATCGTCCTTTCACCCGAGAGTTTCACGCCGGGTCCCCCCTTCCGGGGGCCGCGGGGCGTGGTGCCAGCCCAGTGCGGCCATCCCCTGCTCCGCGTTGAGTGCGGTCTCCACTCCGGTGAGTTGCAGACCCAGCTCGACGAGGGTGATCGCCACGGGCGGCCGCATGCCGGCCACGATCACCCGGGCGCCCAGCAGCCGGGCCATGGTGCTCAGCTCGGTCAGGGTGCGCGCCACGAACGAGTCGATGATCTCCAGCCGGGAGATGTCGATGAGGACCCCCCTGGCCCGCTCGGTGGCGATGCGCTCGGTCAGCTCGTCGGCGAAGACGGTGGCCGTCTTGTCGTCGAGCTCGTTGATGAGCCCGGTGACCAGCACGTCACCGAGCCTGAGGATGGGGATGTCCATGGACCGGCGGTCGGTCATCGGCTCGTCGTCGTTCCGGTGGCCGGTGAGTCCTGTCCCGTCATGTCGACCGCCGCGGCCAGGGCGTCGGCGAGGGTGGCCCGGGTGAGGATGGTGGACAGGTCGATGCCCAGCTGGGCGATGGTCTGCGCGATGGAGGGCCGCACGCCGCTGATGAAGCAGTCGGCGCCCATCAGGCGCACGGCGTTGACGGTCTGCATCAGGTGCTGGGCGACGGCGGTGTCGACCGTCGGCACACCGGTGATGTCGATGATCGCCACTCGGGCCTCGTGGGTCTGGATGGCCTGCAGGAGGTTCTCCATCACCACCTGGGTGCGCGCGGTGTCCAGGGTGCCGATCAGCGGCACGGCCAGGATCTGCCTCCACAGGTGGACCACGGGGGTGGACAGTTCCAGCAGCTGGCGGCTCTGCCGCTGGATGATCTCCTCGCGGCGCTCCACGTAGGCGTTGAAGGACAGGGCGGCGGCCTCGTCCAGCAGCCGGTTGATCGTCAGGGCCGCCGGGAACAGCTCCCGCGGGTCGTGGTTGTCGCGCTCCACGGCCTCCAGCAGGGCGTCCTTGAGCGCCAGGATGGCCAGGGAGGTGGCGGTGGGGGTCGCACCGCTGCGCTCCCTGCGCAGGGACAGCTCCATCACCGCGCCGCGCAGGTCCTGGTGGGCGTCGACCACGCTCTCCATCCCGTGGTCGCTGTTGAGGGCCCCGCCCAGCAGGACGAGGAGCGCGTCGGCCTCCTCGCGCAGTTCGCCCTCGTCTATCCCGATCGCGGCACGCTCCTGCTGCAACTGCACCCACCGGTCGGCGATCTCGTCGCCGCGCTCGCGGATTGCGGTTGTCAACCGGTCTCGTACGGCTGCGTCGCTGGCGTTCACTGACAGGCCCTCTCACAGTCGTTCGTCGCCGGCCCACGCCCGTGACGTCGGCGTCCGGCTGGATGTGCGGAGTGACGGGACGGCACCGTTCACCCCTTTTGTTGCCGTCCGGCAAATGTTAGCAGCGGCCGCGGAAGCTGTCGGCCCCAACTGACGCCGCATCAGGGCCCGGTGGAACTCACCGGCCCTTGACGTGCCCTTCCCGGAAACCGGCCCTCAATGCGTCCCGATCGATTGTTTCCATTTGACAACTGTGTACGCAGCACAACAATCTTTCCCTGTCGCACCCGCCCCGACCGGCCATCACGCCAGGACTCCCCCCGCGGTGCGGCGCTCCGCGGCGGCCATGAGGTGTGTGATGTATCGGTGAGGCAGAATGGCGATGCACATGCCACTCAGGGCGGCGGGCTCACGCCGATCTCACGCCTCCGTCCGCTCCGGCCTCCCGGCGTCTGGGCAGCGTCTCGTCAACCGCCGCCCGGAACCCCCGCAGCCCCTCGGCGAGCGCCCTGCGTGCCGCGGGCGACATCGCCGCCATGGCCGTAGCCAGCGCCTCCTCCCGCAGGTCCCGCAGATCCCGCAGGTACGTCCTGCCCCGGCCGGTCAGCCTCAGTTCGAGTTCCCGCCGGCTGGCCGGACTGGGGGCGCGCTCCACGAACCCGACCGCCTGCAGCCGGTCGCACAGACGGCTGACCGACGACGGGGCGGAACCCAGCGTCTCGCTGAGCGTGCGCAGATTGATGCCCTCGTCGCGGTCGAGGGTGTACAGGACCCTCAGCTGGGAGGCGGAGACGGGCGCGGGGGACGCGGCCTCACGCCCCCGTTCCCACAGCACTTCCAGGAGCTCTATCACCTCGGAAGCGGCATGTGCCGCATCCGCGGAGTGGCGCTGGGAGGGTCCAGGATTCACGACCATAACTGTGACACTCCGCGTCTGTATTGTCAGCCCGAGCTCCGAACGGCACTTAACTTCCCATATCGGCTTTTTCTGCAGAAACAGAAAGTAGTTGTGACACGGTGGACAGATTCACGGCCGTGGAGCGCGCCCTGCGCGATGCCGCTCCCCACGCACTGCTCGACGCGCTCCGCGCCTCACTGGCACGGCACTTCGGGGCGATCACCGTGGACCTGCTGATGGCCGACTACGGGACGACCATACTCCAGCCGGTCGGTCCTCTTCCCTACCCGACGGAGTCCCTTCCGGTCCACTCCACCGAACCCGGAAGGGCGTTCGGCTCCCAGCAGCCGCGCCTCTCCTCCGACGAGCGATCAGGTGCCGTCACCGCGCACCTGCCGGTCACCGTCCGCGGCGACCGGCTGGGCGTGCTGTCGGTGACCCTTCCCGGCGAGGAGGCCTCGCCCGAGGCGCTGGGAGAACTGCGGCAGTTGTGCGAGGTGCTCGGCCGGGAGATCCTCGTCGCCGACCACAGCACCGATGTCTATCTGAGGGCCCGGCGGGCCGAGCGCCTCACCCTCGCGGCCGAGATGCAGTGGCAGCTGCTGCCCGGCCGGTCCTGCTCCGGCCCCGAGTACGAGCTCGGCGCCCAGCTCGAACCCGCCTACGCCGTCTTCGGCGACAACTTCGACTGGTCCGTCTCGGCCGACCACCTCACCGTGACGCTGACCAACGGGATGGGCGAGGGCGTCGACGCGGCCCTCCTGACCAACCTCGCCCTCAGCGCGATGCGCAACGCCCGCCGGGCCGGGCTGGACCTGGTCGGCCAGGCGGTCCTGGCCGACCAGGCGATCTACGGGCAGCACCGCGGGGCCGTCCACGTCTCCGTCCTGCTGCTGCGCATCCATCTGGCCACCGGGCGGCTGGAGGCCGTCGACGCCGGGTCGCCGCGCATCTGGCGGCTGCGCGGCGGCGTCGTCGAACCGGTCGAGCTGGAGGCGCAGCTCCCGCTGGGGATGTTCGAGGACACCCCCTACGCCGTCCAGCACTTCCGGATCGAGGCCGGGGACCGCCTGCTGTTCGCCAGCGACGGGGTCTACGAGGTGGCCTCGCCGTCGGGCGAGCGGTTCGGCGAGCGGGCCCTGGCCCGCGCCATGACCAGCACCCGGCTCCTTCCACCGTCCCAGGTGCCGCGGGCGGTCCTCGCCGAGCTCGCCCGGCACCGCGGCGAGCCGCCCGCGGACGACGACGCCATGGTCGTGTGCCTGGACTGGCACGGCAGGAGGAGCTGAGGGCCGGACCCGTCACCCCGCACGGGCCGCGCTCCGGGACCGCTGTACCCTTGTCTCTCGCATCCCCCACGTACTCCCGTACGAGCGGGAGCACGTCCGCCTCCGCGCGGCGCGTCCGGCCCCGCCGGCGTCACCGGAAGACGAGAACACCGGTGTACGCCGAGCACCACAGGGCACACGGACTCGTGGAGCAGAGTCGAGGACCGAGCGGAGGTGTTCGCCGACGTGCCGATACCGGCACCGAGCCGGTGTGTCCGGCGCGTCCCCTCCCGGGCGGCCGCTTCGGCGTCTGCCCGCTCACGCGGGTCCGCGACCGGTTTCCGGCCGTCGGCGCGCGTGGCCGGTCCTCTCTCGCACGTTCCCGCCACGCCAGAGGTGGTCCCTCCGTGACCAGAAGCGAACACGCCCTCACCGAACGGGGGAGTTCGGATCCCTTCGTCCACCCCGCGCTGTTCTACCGGAATCCCGGTGAGTACCTGGCCGGGGTGGGCGGGTTCGTCGGCGGCGCGCTGGACGCGGGCGATCCGGTTCTGGTCGCCGTCCCCGGCCCGCGGCTGGAGATGCTGCGCGAGCACCTGGGGGAGACCGCCTCGGCGGAACGTCTCACCCTGGTGGACATGACCGACTTCGGCCGCAACCCCGGCCGCATCCTCTCGGGCCTGCGCGACTTCGCCGACCGGCACCCGGACCGGCCCGCCCGCATCGTCGGGGAGCCGATCTGGGCGCGGCGCTCCCCCGCCGAGCTGGTGGAGGCCACCCGGCACGAGGCGCTGATCAACGCCGCCTTCACCGGCCGCGCCGCGACCGTCCTGTGCCCCTACGACCTCTCCGAGCTCCCCGAGCGGGTGTGCGCCGACGCCCGCCGCACCCATCCGGTGCTGTGGGAGGACGGCCGGGAGCGGGCCAGCCGGCACTACGCCGACCCCCGTGCCCTCAGCGCCGAGTGCGACGCCCTCCCGCTGGCTCCCCCGCCCGCGCGGACCCCGGCCCTGGCGTTCACCACCGGCGACCTCGGCGAGGTCCGCCACCACGCGGACGCCTGGGCCGGCGAGGCCGGGCTCGGGATGCCGAGGCGCGGCGACTTCGTCCTGGCCGTGGCGGAGGCCGCGGCCAACTCCATCGCCCACGGCGGCGGGCACGGCACCCTGCGCCTGTGGCCCGACGGCTCCCGGTGCGTGGCCGAGATCCGCGACGGCGGGCACCTCACCGATCTGCTGGCCGGCCGCCGCCGCCCGACGCTGGACTCCGCCGACGGCGGGCGCGGGCTGTGGATGATGCACCAGTTGTGCGATCTGGTCGAGACCCGCGCCACGCCCACCGGTCTGACCGTACGGCTGCACATGAGGCACTCCTAGGGCCGTCGGCGGACCCTCCTGCCCCCTCTCCCCTCCTCCGCCCCCCGCCGCACGCAGGTTCTGCGCGCGGCGGGGGGCGGACCGCATCTCCTGACCTCGGTCCGGCTCCGGCCCGGCCTCGGCGTGCTTCCCGCAGCCGCCGCACGCGCGCCCCGGACACCGCGATTCGGTCCGGGCCGGAGCCGGGAAACCGCCCCCGCCCCCGCGTGACCGCAGCGGCGGCGCCCCGGACCCCGTCGCCGGATGCCTTCGGAGGCATTGGAGCCGCCCCGGCAGCCGTCACGGCCCCTCCGACTGTGATTCATATCACCTCCGCATACCCCCCGGGGCATAAAGCGGCCCCTGTTACCGTTGACCTCAGGCATACCCCCCCGGGTATTTTCCGAAGGCAAGCGAGCAGGAGTCACCCGCATGGTTCCCGAGATCGACCAGCAGCGGTTCGCCGAGGCGTACGCGGCCGGCGCCCTCGTCCTCGACGTCCGCGAAAGCGGCGAATACCGCACCGGCCACGTTCCCGGCGCCCGGCCGGCGCCGCTCAGCCTGCTCCCCCTGAAGCTGGCCGAGCTGCCCAAGGACCGCCCGGTCTACGTGATCTGCCAGAGCGGCGGCCGAAGCGCCCAGGCGACCGCACTGCTGCGCGACGTGGGCTACGACGCCCACAGCGTCAGCGGCGGCACCGCGGCCTGGATCGTCGCCGGCCGCCCCGTGGCCACCGGCGACGAGCCCGGCACCCCCGACGTCCCCGCCACCACCGCCACCACCGAGGAGACCCGATGATCACCGTTCTGCCCATCGAGACCCCCGGCCTGGGCGACCGCACCTACCTCGCCCACGACGGCTCCACCGCGCTGGTGGTCGACCCGCAGCGCGACTACGACCGCGTCACGGCGCTGGCCGAGGCCGCGGGCGTGCGGATCACCCACGTCTTCGAGACCCACATCCACAACGACTACGTCACCGGCGGCCTGGCCCTGGCCCGGGAGACCGGCGCGCAGTACCTGGTCAACGCCGACGACGAGGTCTCCTACGAGCGCACCGGCGTCCGCGACGGCGACGTCGTCGAGGTCGGCGCCATGCGGGTGCGGGTGATCCACACACCGGGCCACACCCACACCCACCTCTCCTTCGCGCTGGAGGCCGGCGGCGAGCAGATCGCGGTGTTCACCGGCGGATCGCTGCTGTACGGCTCCACCGGGCGCCCCGACCTGCTCGGCCCCGACCACACCGACACCCTGGTACGGGCCCAGTGGCGCTCGGCGCACCGGCTGGCGAAGGAGCTGCCGGACTCCACCGCCGTCTACCCCACCCACGGTTTCGGCTCGTTCTGCTCCGCGACCCAGTCCGCAGGCCTGTCCAGCACCATCGGCGAGGAGAAGAAGACCAACAGCGCCCTGACCGCCGACGAGGAGGCCTACGTCGAGCAGCTCCTGGCGGGCCTGGACGCCTACCCGGCCTACTACGCCCACATGGGCCCGGCCAACTCCCGCGGGCCCGGCAAGCCGGACCTGTCCGCGCCCTCCGTCGCCGACCCGGCCGAGCTGCGCCGCCGCATCGAGGCCGGCGAGTGGGTGGTCGACCTGCGCGACCGCACCGCCTTCGCCGCGGGGCACCTGGCCGGCAGCCTCAACTTCGGCCTGGACGGGCAGTTCGTCACCTACCTGGGCTGGCTGATCCCGTGGGGCACCCCGGTCACCCTGCTCGGCGAGACCGCCGAGGACGTGGCCGAGGCCCAGCGCGAGATGGTCCGCATCGGCATAGACCGCCCGGCCGCCATGGCCACCGGCGGCCCCGGGGACTGGGCCGGCGGCGAGCCCCTGGCCGCCTACGAGCGCGCCACGTTCGACGACCTCAAGACCGCCCTGGACAAGAGCTCGGACGGCGGGGAGGAGTTCGTCGTCCTCGACGTGCGCCGCAACCAGGAGCGCGACGAGGCGCACATCCCCGGCTCGGTGCACATCCCCGTCCACGAGGTGCCGGACCGCCTCGGGGAGATCCCCGCGGGCCGGGTCTGGGTGCACTGCGCCGGCGGCTACCGCGCGGGGGTCGTCGCCGCCCTGCTCGACGCCCGCGGCCGCGACGTCGTCGCCATCGACGACAGCTTCGACAACGCCCGCGAGCTGGGGCTGTGCCGCCCCGCCGACGAGACCCCCTGAGACCTCCGGCCCCCCGGACGGCCCCGGCGCCCCGGGAAACCCCGGAAACCCGAACACCCGAACACCCAACAGGAGACCAGCGCATGACCGCCCCCACCACTCCCCGCAGCCTGACCGCCGACGAACTGCGCGCGAAGCTCGACTCGGACCACCCGCCGCGGCTGCTCGACGTCCGCTCCCCCGCCGAGTTCGAGGCCGCGCACATCCCCGGCTCCTACAACGTCCCGCTGGACACCCTGCGCGAGCACCGCGAGGAGCTGACCGAGCACCTGGACACCGACGTGGTGCTGGTGTGCCGCTCCGGGCAGCGGGCCGGCCAGGCCGAGCGCGCCCTCGCCGAGGCCGGTCTGCCCGGGCTGAGCGTCCTGTCGGGAGGCATGACCTCCTGGGAGAAGTCCGGTGCCCCGACCAACTACGGGCAGGAGCGCTGGGACATGGAGCGCCAGGTCCGGCTGGTGGCCGGCTCCCTCGTCCTGATCGGCGCCCTCGGCAGCTTCCTCGTCCCCGGGCTGCAGGCGCTGTCCGCGTTCGTCGGCGGCGGCCTGGCCTTCGCGGCCATCAGCAACACCTGCGCCATGGGCGTGCTGCTGTCGAGGATGCCGTGGAACCGCACGCCGTCCTTCGACCCGCGCAAGGCCGTCGCGCAGCTCGCCGGCGGCAGGTGACCGCCATGACGCTGACGCTCGTCCTGGTCCTCGCGCTGCTGGTCGGCGTCTCCCTCGGGCTCCTCGGGGGAGGCGGGTCGATCCTGACCGTGCCGCTGCTGGTCTACGTCGCGGGCATGGACGCCAAGGAGGCCATCGCCACCTCCCTGTTCGTCGTCGGCGTCACCTCCGCCGTGGGCATGATCAACCATGCCCGCGGCGGGCGGGTCCGCTGGCGTACCGGCGTCCTGTTCGGAGCCGCCGGCATGGCCGGCGCCTACGCCGGCGGGCTCATCGGCGGCAGCATCCCCGACGTCGTCCTGCTGGCCGCCTTCGCGGTCATGATGATCGTCACCGCGGCCGCCATGCTCCGGGGCCGCCGCGACGTCGACCCCGGCAAGGCGCACAGGCAGCTCCCGGTGGGCCGGGTGCTGCTGGACGGAGCGGCCGTCGGCCTGGCCACCGGCCTGGTCGGCGCGGGCGGGGGCTTCCTCGTCGTGCCCGCCCTGGCCCTGCTCGGCGGGCTGCCCATGCCGGTTGCCGTCGGCACCTCGCTGCTGGTCATCGCGATGAAGTCGGCCGCCGGGTTCGCCGGCTACCTCTCCACCGTCCAGATCGACTGGTCCCTGACCCTGGCCGTCACCGGCTTCGCGATCGCAGGCAGCCTCGCCGGCGCCAAGCTGGCCGGACGCGTCCCCGCGGACGTCCTGTCCCGGCTGTTCGCCTGGTTCGTGCTGGCCATGGGAACCTTCGTCCTGGTCCAGCAGGCGCCCGCCGGCACACGCCTGCCGATCCTCGCCGCCGTCGCCTCGCTCGGCGCCGGAGCGGGTGTCTGCTACGGCTTCGTCGCCCGCTGTCCGCTGCGGCGCGCCGTGCACGGCACCTGACACCTCCCACCCCCGGCTCCGGTACCCCGGCGCACCGCCCCATCGGTGCCCCGGGGTACCGGCGTACCGGGGCACCGGCGTACCGGGGCCGCCCGCCGCACGAGCGGTACCGGAGCGCCGGTGGAATGTTCCGCACCATCCCGGCGTTGACTACCCCAGGGGGTATCAACCGCCACCACCCCGGTGAAACGGAAGGAACCACCACATGAGCACCGTCGCCCTCACCGCCGCCGACTTCGAGAAGACCGTCACCGGCAACGACATCGTCCTGGTCGACTTCTGGGCCTCCTGGTGCGGCCCGTGCCGCATGTTCGCCCCGGTCTACGAGAAGGCCTCCGAGACCAACCCCGACATCGTCTTCGGCAAGGTCGACACCGAGGCCGAGCAGGCCCTAGCGGCCGCCGCCGACATCACCTCCATCCCCACGCTGATGGCCTTCCGCGAGGGCGTCCTCGTCTTCGCCCAGCCCGGCGCGCTGCCCGCCCAGGCCCTGGACCAGGTGATCACCGCCGTCCGCGGACTCGACATGGACGAGGTGCACGCCTCCGTCGCCGCCCAGGAACCCGGCTCCGGCCCGCGCGGCTGAGCCCGCCCACCGCAGAACGAACCGAAAGGACCGACCATCGTGGTCCAGCTTCCTCCCGACGACGTGCGATCGGCCGTCAACCGCCTCAAGCGCGCCCAGGGCCAGCTCGCCGGCGTCCTGCGCATGCTGGAGGAAGGACGCGACTGCGAGGACGTCGTCACCCAGCTCGCCGCGGTCAACCGCGCACTGGACCGGGCTGGCTTCTCCATCGTGGCCAGCGGCCTCAAGCAGTGCATGGCCCAGGAGGGCGGCGCCGACAGTCTCGACGCCCAGAAGATGGAGAAGCTCTTCCTCTCCCTGTCCTGAGGGCCGCGCCCCGGACGCTCCCGGCGGACCCCGCCCGGAGCCGTCCGGGGCGCGCGTCCGGTCACGTGCGCAGGTGCCGCGCCACGATCCGGGCGCTGGTGGTGAGCGGCACGGCGACAAGCATCCCGAGTACGCCCGCCACGACGCCTCCCGCCAGCACCACCACGAGCACCACCAGCGGCGGCAGGCGGACCACCCGGCCCAGTGCCAGCGGCGCGACGACCTGGCTCTCGACCTGCTGGACGACGGTGAGGGCCAGCGCGGCCCACAGCGCCTGCCACGGGTCGCCGCCCAGCAGGGCGATGAGGACGGCCAGCGCGCCTCCCACCAGGGGACCGACGAAGGGCACCAGGTTGGTCACCCCGGCGACCACGCCGACGAACAGCCAGTAGCGCAGCCCGACGGCCCACAGCGCCAGCGACGACGCGACCCCGACGAACGCGGCGACCAGCAACTGCCCCCGCAGATAGGCGCCGGTGGCCTCCACGCAGCGGGCGGCCACCCCGGTGATCTCCTCGCGCCGCCGGCCGGGGAGCAGTCCGGCCGCCCAGCTCCTGATCCGGGGCAGGTCGACGAGCGCGTAGAAGCCGATCACCACCCCCGCGAACGTCAGCACCAGGCCGAAGCCGACCGCCGCCGCCCCGGTGCCGACGCCGGACAGGAAGCCGGTGAGGGAGTCGCGGTTCTCCTGCCGCCGCAGCCACCGCGTGATCGCCTCGCCGTCGAGCCGCACCCGCACGTCCAGCCCCAGCCGCTCGGCCAGGGCCGCCAGTTCGCGTTCCACCCCCTCCAGCGAGGTCGGCAGGCCGGCGAGCACGCCGGAGACCTGCTCCAGCAGCAGCGGCGCGATCAGCAGGGCCGGCACGGTGACGGCCACGGCCAGTGCGGCCACCACCAGGGCCGTGCCCGCCGCGCGGGGGAGCCCCCGCCGCTCCAGCAGGCCCACCGCCGGAGCCAGCAG
>NZ_JBKJFM010000144.1:0-15818 GCF_046614825.1 Streptomyces nanhaiensis | reverse complement strand
GGGGCCCGCCGACCGGGCGACGGCCCGCGGCGCGGCGGCGGGCACCGCCGCCGGTACCGCCGCGTTCTGCCTGGGCACCTGGCGGGCCCGGCAGCTGCTGTCCCGCCCGGTCACCCCGCCGGTGGAGACCACGCCCTGGCATCTGATGCCCGCCGCCCGCGTACTGGAACGGCTGGGCAGCACCGACGGGGGCCTGAGCAGGGAGGAGGCCGAGCGCCGGGCGGGCCGGGACACCACCTCCGAGCAGCCGGCCCGCATCGGCCTGCCGGCCGCGTTCATCGAGGAGCTGGCCAACCCCCTCACCCCGGTGCTCGCGGCGGGCGCCGCCCTGTCGGCGGCCGTGGGCTCGCGGACCGACGCGGCGCTGGTGGCCGGCATCACCGGCGCGTCCGCCCTGGTGGGCGCCGTACAGCGGGTCAGGACCGACAAGGCGCTGGAGGAGCTGTTCGCCCGCTCGGCCATCGGCGCGCGGGTGCGGCGCGGCGGGGCCGAACGCCTGGTGGCCGCGGGGGACCTGGTGGCCGGGGACGTGGTGGTGCTGCGTTCCCAGGAGGTCGTGCCCGCCGACTGCCGGCTGCTGCGGGGTGAGGGGCTGGAGGTCGACGAGTCCTCGCTGACGGGTGAGTCCCTGCCGGTGGCCAAGGACCCGGCACCGGTGGTCGCCGCGCAGATCGCCGACCGCCGCTCGATGCTCTACGAGGGCACCACCGTCTCGGCGGGCACCGCGGTGGCCGTCGTGGTGGCCACCGGATCGGCCACCGAGGTCGGGCGCAGCCTGGCGACCGCCCGCCAGAAGGCCCCCGACACCGGGGTGGAGTCGCGGCTGCACGCCCTGACGAAGACCAGTCTGCCGCTGGCGCTCGGCTCGGCCGCCGCGGTCGCCGGGTCCGGGCTGCTGCACGGCCGCCCCCTGGCGGACACGCTCGCCTCCGCGGTGAACCTGGCCGTCGCCTCCGTGCCCGAGGGGCTGCCGCTGCTGGTCAACGCGGCCCAGCTCGCCGCCGCCCGCCGCCTGGCCGACCACGGCGCGCTGGTGCGCAACCCCCGCACCATCGAGGCGCTCGGCCGCGCCGACGTGCTCTGCTTCGACAAGACCGGCACCCTCACCGAGGGCGACCTGCAGCTCGCCGCCGTCAGCGACGGCCGGCGCGAACTGCCCGCCGACCGGCTCGACGCCGCCTGCAAGCAGATCCTGGGCGCCGCGCTGCGCGCCACCCCGCCGGCCCGCACCTCCGAACCCATGGAGCACCAGACCGACCGCGCGGTGGTGGCCGGGGCCCGGCGCGCGAAGGTGGCCGTACGCCAGGGAGCCTCGCAGTGGCGGCGCACCGACGCCCTGCCGTTCGAGCCGTCCCGCGCCTACCACGCCACCGCGGGCCGCACCTCGCGCGGAATGCTGCTCAGCGTCAAGGGCGCGCCCGAGAACGTGCTGGAGCGCTGCACCCGGCTGCGGGAAGGGGGCGGCGGCAAGGACGGAGGCAAGAAGAAGGAGCTCGACGCGGCGGCCCGCGAGCGTCTGACCGGCGCGGCCGAGGAACTCGCCGGCGCCGGGCGGCGGGTGCTGGCCGTGGCGGAGCGTCCGCTGCGCGAGGGGGAGGACCTCACCGACGAGGCCGTCGCCGGCCTGACGTTCCTCGGCTTCGTCGCACTCGCCGACCCGGTGCGCTCCTCGGCCGCGCCGGCCACCGCGCGGCTGCGGGCGGCCGGTGTGCAGACGGTGATGCTCACCGGCGACCACCCCGCCACCGCGGACGCCATCGCCGCCACCGTCAGCGAGGACCCCGACCAGAAGGTGTGCACGGGCGCCGAGATCGACGAGCTGAGCGACGAGGAGCTCGACGAACTGCTGCCCACGCTGGACGTCATCGCCCGGTGCAGTCCCCACCACAAGGTCCGCATCGTCCAGGCGTACCAGCGCATCGGCCGCGTGGTGGCGATGACCGGTGACGGCGCCAACGACGCCCCGGCCATCCGGCTGGCGGACGTGGGCATCGCGCTCGGGCGGCGCGGTACGCCCGCCGCGACCGCGGCCGCCGACCTGGTCGTCGGCGACGACCGGCTGGAGACGATCATCGCCGCGCTGCTGGAGGGGCGCGCGATGTGGGGCTCGGTGCGCGACGCGCTGGCCATCCTCGTCGGCGGGAACCTCGGCGAGGTCGCCTTCAGCGTGCTGGCCGCCGCCCTGACCGGCAGCTCCCCCCTGAACGCCCGTCAGATCATGCTCGTCAACCTCCTCACCGACCTCGCCCCGGCGCTGGCCATCGCGGTGCGCGAACCGGCGACGGAGGCCGGTGAGCGGCTGCTGAGCGAGGGCCCGGACCGCTCCCTGGGGGCCGGTCTGAGCCAGGAGGTGCTGCTGCGCGGCGCCACCACCACGCTCGGCGCCGGGCTGGCCTGGGGCGCGGCCAGGCTCACCGGGCGGGGCCGGCGCGCGGGGACGGTGGCCCTGGCCTCGGTGGTGGGCACCCAGCTCGCGCAGACGCTGCTCACCGGAGGGCTGGACCGCAACGTGCTGACGGCCGGGATCGGTTCGGCGGCGGCCCTGGTGGGGGTCATCCAGACGCCGGGGGTCAGCCAGTTCTTCGGCTGCACCCCGCTCGGCCCCGTCGCCTGGGGCATCACCCTCGGCTCGATCACCACGGCCACGCTGCTGGGGGCCGCGGCGGCCCCGGTGGTGCGCAGGCTGGCACCCGCTCCGGCGGACTGGTCCCCGCCGGAGCAGACGGGGGACGCGGGGCCTTCGGAGCGGCCGGGGGAGTGAGTCCGCGAACCAAGGGGGCGTACGGCATGCCGTACGCCCCCTTCTCCCTTCCCTCCCGTCCCCGTCACCCTTCCCTTCCTCCCCTCCCGCGCACGGGAAAACCGCGGCCCGTGGCCACCTGGGAGGTGGTCACGGGCCGCGGCCACATGACAGGGGGATGAGGAGCCCCCTCGCGGTCCGGAGGACCGGATCAGACCTGGCCGCGCCAGGCGCCCGTCTCCGCGCCACGCTTCTCGATGAACTCCTTGAACCGCTTCAGGTCGCCCTTGACGCGGTGGCGGACCACACCGAGCTTGTCGCCGGCGGTGTCCGCCGCGCCCTCGGGGTCGTGGTCCATCTGGAGCATCACCTTGGTCGTGCTGTCGTCCAGCCGGTGGAAGGTGACCACACCGGCCTGCTTGGCCTCGCCGTCGACCGTCGTCCACGCCACCCGCTCGTCCGGGATCTGCTCGGTGATACGGGCGTCGAACTCCCGCTCGGCGCCGGCGACCTTCGTCACCCAGTGGGTCAGCGTGTCGTTCTTCTGCTCGACCCGTTCGACGCCCTCCATGAACTCGGGGAAGCTCTCGAACTGGGTCCACTGGTTGTACGCGGTGCGCACCGGTACGCGGACCTCGATCGACTCCTCGACGTGAGACATCCAGCATCCCTTCTCTCGCTGTGATGACTGGTATGTGACGCTTTGTGTCGTTGCCTCACGCCTACCCGGAAGGAATGCGGCCATGCGGGTGCACTTGACGAATGCCCGTCAGGTCTGCGAACCCTGCTGACGGCATGTCAGGGCAGGGGAGTGCCGCCGGTGGCGTTGACGATCTCGGCGGTGATGTAACTCGCCTCCTGGGACGCCAGGAAGACATAGGCCGGGGCCATCTCGGCGGGCTGGGCGGGCCGGCCCAGCGGGGACTGCTTGCCGAACTCCGAGGTGTCGGGCAGCGTCGAGGGGATCAGCGGGGTCCACACCGGCCCCGGCGCGACGGCGTTGACCCGGATGCCCCGCTCGGCCAGGTTCTGGGCGAGCCCCTGGGTGAAGGCGACGATGGCGCCCTTGGTTGTGGCGTAGTCGAGCAGGTGGGGGCTGGGCTTGTAACCCTGCACCGAGGTGGTGTTGATGATGCTGCCGCCCGCCGGGATGTGCGGCAGGGAGAGCTTGGACAGCCAGAACATGCCGTAGAGGTTGGTGCGCATGGTCCGGTCGAACTGCTCGGTGCTGATGCCCTCGATGCCCTCGGACTGCGCCATCTGGAAGGCCGCGTTGTTCACCAGGACGTCGATGCGCCCGAACTCCGCCACCGCCCGGTCCACCAGCCGGCGGCACTCGGACTCCTCGCGGATGTCGCACAGCAGGGGCACGGCCCTCCGGCCGGCCTCCTCCACCAGCCGTGCCGTCTCCCGGGCGTCCTTCTCCTCCTCGGCGAGGTAGGTGAACAGCACGTCCGCGCCCTCCCGGGCGAAGGCGAGGGCCACGGCGCGGCCGATGCCCGAGTCGCCGCCGGTGATGATCGTCTTCCGGTCCGTCAGACGGCCGCTGCCCCGGTAGGACGACTCGCCGTGGTCGGGCTCCGGCTCCATCCGCCCGGTCAGGCCGGGGTGCGGCTGGTCCTGCTGGGGGAACTCCGGCTGCGGGTGCTGCCGGGTGGGGTCCTGCTGCTCCTGGTCGCTCATGTCCGCCCTTCTCCTCCGTCTCTCCGTCTCTCGTGTCACCGGTCGCCCCGGTTCTGTTCACCGCCGCCACCACTGCCGCCACTGCCGCCGACGGCCGCGGTGCGCCGTCACCCGCTCCCGGAAGACGCCGCATCCGCCCGGAGTCCTCGGGCTCCGGGCGGATGCGGCCTCCGGGTGAACGCGGTGTCCTCCCGCCCTGGGCGGGAGGAGCCCCGGGCCGTCGCCGTCAGGTGCGGTGGCTGGTGTCCTCGACGCCCAGGCCGAGCGCCCGGGCGATGTCCTGGACGTTCCGGAACTCCTGTCCGGCCGGCAGCCTCCCGGCCAGGTCCAGCAGGCGGTCGGGGGCGTTGTTCTCGCGCAGCTTGTCGAGCACCGCGTCGCGGTCGGCCGGGTAGAGGCCGAGGCCCAGGTGCCGGGCCAGCTCGCTGCGCACCTCGACGTCGTTCTGGTCCATCCCCGGAGGGGTGCCACCGGTGAGCACGGTGTTCGGTGCGCGGTCCACGTCGGGCTGGTCCTCGCCCGAGGGCTGGAGTTCGTGCTCCTCGTCCATGCGGAGCGACCGGCCCGCCCGGAGTTCGCCCTCCATCTCCTGCTTGAGCTCGTCGTCCCGGGCGGGGCCGGTCTTGTTCTTCCCGTGCGTGGCCATCTCGTCCTCCCGAAAGGTCGAAGCGCTGGTCGGCGGCGTGCGCCCACGTGGGGATCGCGTTCCCGGGGATGCCTGGATTACACCGTTTGAGGATCTTTTGGTGCGACCTGGAGGTCACCCCATGTCGCTCCTCCGCTCCGGAGTGACGTCGGCGATGTCCCTGCGGCCGACGTTCTCGGCCTGGTCGATGGCCGCGACGTCCGGGTGGTGCAGGTCGAACGCCGGGGACTCCGAGCGGACCTTCGGCAGGGTGACGAAGTTGTGGCGCGGCGGCGGGCAGGAGGTCGCCCACTCCAGCGAGCGGCCGTAGCCCCACGGGTCGTCCACGGCGACCTTCGGCGCGTACTTCGCCGTCTTCCAGACGTTGTACCAGAACACCATGAACGACATGCCCAGCAGGAACGAGCCGATGGTGGAGACCGTGTTCAGCGCGGTGAAGCCGTCGGCCGCCAGGTAGTCGGCGTACCGGCGCGGCATGCCCTCCGCGCCCAGCCAGTGCTGGACCAGGAAGGTGGTGTGGAAGCCGATGAACAGCACCCAGAAGGTGATCTTGCCGAGCCGTTCGTCGAGCATCTTGCCGGTGAACTTCGGCCACCAGAAGTGGAAGCCGGCGAACATCGCGAAGACGACCGTGCCGAAGACCACGTAGTGGAAGTGCGCCACCACGAAGTAGCTGTCGGTGACGTGCCAGTCCAGCGGCGGGGAGGCCAGCAGGACGCCGGTCAGACCGCCGAAGAGGAAGGTGACCAGGAAGCCGATCGCCCACAGCATCGGCGTCTCGAAGCTCAGCGAGCCCTTCCACATCGTGCCGATCCAGTTGAAGAACTTCACTCCGGTGGGCACCGCGATCAGGAACGACATGAAGGAGAAGAACGGCAGCAGCACCGCGCCGGTGGCGAACATGTGGTGCGCCCAGACCGCGATCGACAGGCCGGTGATCGCCAGGGTGGCGCCGATCAGGCCGATGTAGCCGAAGATCGGCTTGCGGCTGAAGACCGGGATGACCTCCGTGATGATGCCGAAGAACGGCAGCGCGATGATGTAGACCTCGGGGTGGCCGAAGAACCAGAACAGGTGCTGCCACAGCAGCGCGCCGCCGTTGGACGGGTCGAAGATGTGCGACTGGAACACCCGGTCCGACTCCAGGGCGAAGAGCGCGGCGGCCAGCGGCGGGAAGGCCAGCAGGACCAGGACACTGGTCAGCAGGACGTTCCAGGTGAAGATCGGCATCCGGAACATCGTCATGCCGGGTGCGCGCATGCAGATGATCGTGGTGATGAAGTTGACCGCGCCGAGGATCGTGCCGAAACCGCCCAGGCCGAAGCCCATGATCCACAGGTCGCCGCCGACCTGGGGGGTGCGGGTGTCGTCCGACAGCGGCGTGTAAGCGGTCCAGCCGAAGTCGGCCGCGCCGTCGGGCGTGAGGTAGGAGGAGACCGCGATCAGCCCGCCGAAGAGGTAGAGCCAGTAGGCGAGCATGTTCAGGCGCGGGAAGGCCACGTCGGGCGCGCCGATCTGCAGCGGCATGATCCAGTTCGCGAAGCCGGCGAACAGCGGGGTGGCGAACAGCAGCAGCATGATCGCGCCGTGCATCGTGAACGACTGGTTGTACTGGTAGTTGGAGAGGATCTGCGTGCCGGGGCGGGCCAGTTCGGCCCGGATCAGCAGAGCCAGCACACCGGCGATCGTGAAGAAGCCGAAGGAGCTGATGAGGTAGAGGGTGCCGATCTTCTTGTGGTCGGTGGTGGTCATCCATTCGACCACCACCGCCCCCACGGTTTTCTTCTTCTCCTGCTCCGGCGTCGGCTCGTCCGTCTGCACTGCCATGCCCGTGTCCTCTCGACCCACCAGCTCCGACCGGCGCCCCGGCCGCGCCGCCCGTCCGGCGTGCGCACCCGCGGTCCCGGTTCCCGTCCTCTCCACGGGCGGTCTCATCCGACGGGCCGCCCCGACGTGGATAACACCGCCGCCCGGCTCCACCGGCTTTTGACCCTTCGGTGGGCGTGTATGACGAATAGCCCCCTTTGCTCTCCTCCGTCTTACGCGCGCGGGCCGCCCGCGGCAACGGCGCCGTCCGGGCGTCCGGCCTCCGCGGCGGCCGAGGCGGACGCGGCGCCGCGTCCGAATCCCGTGGAGGCGGGTATTCGGACCGCGTCCCCTCCGGCGGACGTTCCGCCCTCGGGAGGGTCGGCGGGGGCGAACCACAGCAGCCATGCCGCGAACGCTGTGCCGGTGCCCAGCAGGACGGCCAGGACGCAGGTGCTCAGCGCTTCGGGGGAGGGGGCGAAGGAGGCCGTCAGGTCGTAGACGATGTGCCCGGCGACCAGCGGTGTGAGCCTGCGGCAGCGCAGGTAGAGGAGGAGGGCGCACGATCCCAGCAGCAGCAGGGCGATGCCGGGCACGCCCAGGTACAGGTGCGCCGCCACCCGCAGCAGCAGGCTGATCGCGCAGGCCGCCCACAGCGGGCGGCCCGCCGCCCGGCCCAGCACGACGACGGCGCCGACCAGCACCATCTCCTCGGCGACGCCCGTGAACAGGATGTTGGCCACCATGTCCGCGGGGCCGCTCCAGCCCAGTGCCGCGCTCTGGGCGCGGTCCAGAACGGGCAGCCAGGGCGCGGCCGCAGGCAGACCCGTCTGGAGGCCCGCCATCCAGGTGACGGTGGTGTAGGCGAGGACGAAGACGGCGCCGAGGACCATCGCGGCCGTCAGCCGTCCGGCGGCGGTGCGCGCACCGGGCGGAGCGATTCCCAGCCCGCGCCACCCGGCCCCGTGCCGCACCGCCAGCTCGCCGCAGAGCCAGGCCAGCAGGACGGTGGTGGCGACACTGCCCACCACCCCCTGAGCCTCACCGGCCCGCACCAGATCGGCGAAGCGGGCGGCGCAGGCGACGGCCGCCACGGCGACGGCGGTACGCCGCCGCGCCGCGCGGCGCTCGGTGAGCAGCCCGGCCAGCCGGCAGCCCGCGGCCAGCGAGCACAGCAGCCGCAGCCACGGGAGCACCGCGCCCGACCAGCCGTCCACCGGTGCGCCCGACAGCCGGGCGAAGTCGAGCGCCGACCCGGTGAGCGGTACCGCGCACGTCACCAGCAGCAGGCCCCACAGGTCGCGTTCGGCCCGCCGCGCGCCGGCGGTACGCGCGGGGCGGCGGACCGGACCGGTCGCGGTGGTGTTCGGCGGGGTGTGGGCCACGGGTGTGTCTCCCGTACGTAGGCGCCGGCGGGTGGCCGCGCTGTCGAGGACTGCTGGGGCTTCTCTGCCTTTCCGGGTAGCCGGTCTCGGGCGGCCGACACCTGCGGCGGCGGTATTGCGGTACGGCGCCGGCCGCGCGGCCTCGCCGACGCGCCCGCGGGAACCGCCACCCGAACGGCCCCGGGGAGAACGCCCATGAGGCGGCGTCAGGGCGCGCCCGGAGCACTTTCAGCCGTCAGAAGACGTCCAGGGGGACCTCGGGGACGGCGCCCAGCGCCTGCTCGGTCCAGATGGTCTTGCCCGAGGGGGTGTAGCGGCTGCCCCAGCGGTGGGCGAGCTGGGCGATGAGGAACAGACCGCGGCCGCCCTCGTCGGTCAGACGGGCGCGGCGCAGATGGGGCTGGGTCTGGCTGGGGTCGGAGACCTCGCAGATCAGGGTCTTGTCCCTGATCAGCCGCAGCCCGATGGGGGAGCCGGCGTAGCGGATGGCGTTGGTGACCAGTTCGCTGACGATCAGCTCGGTGGTGAAGGCCATCTCCTCCAGCCCCCAGGCGGCGAGCTGGGAGGTGACCAGCTCGCGGGCCTGGCCGACGACGGTGGGGTCCGCGGTGAACCGCCAGGCCACGGTGGCCCCGTCGGACAGCGCCCGCACCCGGGCGACGAGGAGGGCGATGTCGTCGGCCGCGGGTTCGGTCAGGACGCGGTCGACGGCGGCGCGTCCGATGTCGGCGGGGGAGCCGCCGGCCTGTACCGCGGCGTGCAGGGCGTCGCGCAGCCGCCGCGTCCGGTCCTTGGACGACGCCTCGTCATGGGCCACCAACTGATTTGTGTAGAAGGCCAGTACGCTCCCCGGGCCCAGGTGGAGCTCGACCGGCTCGAAGGGCATGCCGCCCACACCCAGGGCCGGACCGGGCTTGAGGTCCACCCGCCGGGTGTGCCCCTCGGAACTGGTCAGGATCGGCGGCGGGTGACCGGCACTGGCCATGGCGCAGCGTCCGGTGACCGGGTCGTAGACGCAGTACAGGCAGCTCGCGCCCACGACGCCGCCCGCGCTGCCGTCCGACTGCGGTTCGGTGTAGGCCAGGCGGGTGGCCAGGTCGTCGAGGTGGGTGAGGAGTTCCTCGGGGGCGAGGTCGAGGTCGGCGAGGGTCTGCACGGCGGTGCGCAGCCTGCCCATGGTGGCCGTCGCGCCCAGCCCGTGCCCGGCCACGTCGCCGATGACGAACGCGACCCGCGTGGAGGAAAGGGGGATGACGTCGTACCAGCTCCCGCCGATCCCCGCGGCGGTGCCGGCCGGTACGTAGGTGCCGGCGGTCTCGGCCGCGCTGAACTCCACTCCGGCCGGGGGCAGCAGACTGCGCTGCAGGGTCTCCACGGTGCGCAGTTCGGATGTGTAGCGGCGGGAGTTCTCCACGCTGAGCGCGGCCCGGGAGGCGATCTCCTCCGCCAGGGGGACGTCGTTCACGCCGAAGGGGATCCGGCCCCGGTCGCGCCACAGGCCCAGCACGCCCAGCACCCTCCCGCGGGCGCGCAGCGGGGCGATCAGCGCCGAGGCGGCCGACTCCGGGAACAGCAGCCGCTGCCGCTCCCGGTCGGGGGCCAGCCGCTTCTCCAGGTCGGCCAGATCGGGCACGAGGACGGCCTGGCCGTCGCGGAGGGCGTCGCTCTCCAGATCCCTGGCGTAGACGGAGTCCCCGCGCTGGTACATCTCGGCGGGCCAGGCGCCGTTCGACGGGGCCACCGCGATCCGGCGCAACGGGGTCCCGGGGGAGAAGGCGCCGGGATCGTCGCCCTGGATCACCTTCTCCACCAGGTCCACACAGGCCAGGTCCGCGAAGTCGGGCACCAGGACGCGGGTCAGCTCCTCGGAGTTGCGGGTGACGTCCAGGGTCTGCCCCAGCCGCGCGGCGGCGGAGTGCAGCAGGGCCAGCCGCCGCCGCGCGGTGTGCTGCTCGGTGACGTCGGTGAAGACCGCGGCGACCCCGATGGCGCGGCCGTGGCTGTCGTCGAGCCGGAAGGCCGAGGAGGACAGGATCCGCTCCTGGTCGGGAGCGTTCAGGCGCCGCGCGGAGTGCTCCCAGTCGATGACCGCCTCGCCGGTCCGCAGGACCCGCCGCCACTGCTCCTCGATCGCGGCGGCGTCCTCCGGCACGAGGATGGCCCGCAGGCTCCGGCCGGGCACGTGCTGCCAGGGGTCCGCGGCCAGGGGGATGCCGAAGAACTCCCGGCCCAGGTTCGCGCGGGTCGTGCGCAGCTCGGTGTCGTGGACCACCAGGCCGATGCGGCTCTGGTCGAACAGGGCGCGGATGAGGGACTGGTCCTCCGTCCAGCGCCGCCCGGCGGCGGACGGGACGGCGCACACCAGGAACCGCGCCCCGCCGCCGCTGGCCGCGGGCAGCGGCAGCACCTCGGCGTCCACCTCGACCTCCGTGCCGTCCCGGTGGCGCAGGGCCGTACGGATCTCCAGGGGCTCGGTGCCGGCGTGGCCGGCCGCTCCGTCCCAGGGACCGGGGGTGGTGGCGAAATCCGTCATCGGCCGCCCGCGGACCTGATCGGCCGCCCGGCCGATCAGATCCAGCACGCCGGCCGTGCACTGCAGCACGGTCCCGTCCCCGTCCAGCACGAACACCACCGCGCCACCCCGCGCGGGCCCGGGGCCGGCGTTGTGGCGATCTGTGGTCGGGTTCACTCGGCTGCCTCGCTCCGTGGAAGTGCGACGCTACTTTCGGCCATTCAACCCCGACCGGAGCCCGTGCGCATGACGACGGCCGTCCGCCTGCCGGCCCGGCGGGGCGCATACCGCGAGGACGGACGGTTACCCGGTGAGCCGGGCGGGAATCGCGGTGCCGCTCATGGACCGCCCGCGAGCCGCCCAGGACGGCTCGCGGACGGCGGGGAGCGGCGGACGACACAGGGAGGCGCCATGGCGGAGGGCCCGGAGCAGGCTCCGCTGCTGTACACCGTGGGGCACGGCACGGCCGGCCGGGAGAGGCTGGCCGGTCTGCTGACGGAGGCGGGCGTCGGCCTGGTGGTGGACGTGCGCACCGCCCCGGGCAGCCGCCGCGATCCGGACCTCGCCCGCGACAGGCTCGCGCGGTGGCTGCCCGAGCACGGCATCGCCTACCGCTGGGAGAAACCGCTGGGCGGCTTCCGCAGGCCCCCGGCCGACTCGCCCGACACGGTGTGGCGCAACGCCTCCTTCCGCGGATACGCCGCCCACACCCGGGACCCCTCCTTCCGGGAGGCGCTGGAGGGGGTGCTCAGGGACGCCGCACGGACCGCCACGGCGGTCATGTGCTCCGAGTCCGTGTGGTGGCGCTGCCACCGCCGGCTGATCGCCGACGCCGCGGTCCTGACCGCGGGAGCGGACGTCCTGCACCTGATGCACGACGGCAGGCTCACACCGCACGGGCCGACGCCGGGCGTACGGCTGCGGGAGGACGGCCTGCTGGTCTACGACGACCTGGCCGCCGCCGGCGGGGACCGGTGACGGCCCGGACGGCGGACCGGTGGCGGCCCCGCACCGGCCCGTGGCCGGTGCGGGGCCGGGGTCAGACCACCGCCCACAGCCCCAGGGCGATCACGAACGCCGACAGGCCCAGGGTCGTCTCCATCACCGTCCAGGTCCGCAGGGTGGTCTTGACGTCCATCCCGAAGAAGCGGCTCACCAGCCAGAAGCCGGAGTCGTTCACGTGCGAGAGCACCGTGGCGCCCGCCGCGACGGCCACCACCAGCAGGGTGAGCTTCAGATCGCTCAGCTCCGCGGCGCGGGCCGCCCCGGCGATCAGGCCGGAGGCGGTGGTCAGGGCGACCGTGGCCGATCCCTGGGCGACGCGCAGCAGGGTGGCGATCACGAACGCCTGGACGATCAGGGACATGCCCAGGCCGGACAGGGAGTCGCTGAGCGCGGTCCCGATGCCGGACAGCTCCAGCACACCGCCGAACATGCCGCCCGCGCCGGTGATCAGGATGATGGAGCAGACCGGCCCGAGGGCGCCGTCGATGATGTCGCCGACCCTCCCCATCGGGGCGCGCGGCCGCCCCAGCACGAGGATCGCGGCGATGACGGTGATCATCAGGGCGATCGGGGTGAAACCCAGCAGGCCCAGGAACTCCGCCCAGTCCTCGCCCTCGTCGATGACGCCCGCGGTGGCCAGTGTGCTCAGGACGGTGTCGAAGGAGATCAGCACCAGCGGGATCAGCAGCAGACCGAGGACCGTGCCGAAGGACGGCGGCCGTTCGCCGAGCCGCTCCTCGCCGGTGCCGTCCGCACGGTCCCCCTCGCTCCGTCCGTGGGCGTCGCGCGCCTCGCCGAAGACCACGTCGGGCAGGGAGACGTGGATGCGGGAGCCGAGGAAGCGGGAGACCAGCAGGACGCCCACGTACCACGCGACCACCGCGACGGGCAGGCCCACCAGCAGGGTGAGGCCGATGTCCGCGCCGAGCACCTCGGAGGCGGCGACCGGCCCGGGGTGGGGCGGGACGATGGCGTGCATGGCGGCGAAGGCGCCGGCCGCGGGCAGGGCGTACAGCAGCAGCGAGCCGCCGAAGCGCCGGGCCACGGTCAGGATGATGGGCAGGAACACCACCAGCCCGGCGTCGAAGAAGATCGGGAAGCCGAAGAGGAGCGCGGCCGCTCCCAGCGCCAGCGGCGCCCGGCGCTCCCCGAAGCGGTTGATCAGGGTGTCGGCCAGTACCTGGGCGCCGCCGGTGATCTCCAGCAGCCGGCCGAGCATCACTCCGAAGGCGACCAGGAGGGCCACCGAACCGATGGTGTCGGCGAAGCCGAACATCAGGACGTCGGGGATGTCGGCCAGGGGGAAACCGACCGCGACCGCGGTCACCGCACTCACCAGGACGAGCGACACGAAGGCGTGCAGTCTCACCTTCATGATCAGGAACAGCAGCAGGGCCACGGCGCCCGCGGCCATCAGCAGCAGCGTCGTCGTTCCGTAGGCCGGGTCGATCGCTTCCACGAACCACTCCGTTTTCGTGTTCGCATCGCCGGTCGCCCCGCCCGCGACGGCCGGCGGCGGTCAGGGACACCGCCACCCTGCCCCCGGCGCGCTCCTCCTGACAAGGTGGGGTGGGGGAGCCGGAAGTGCCGGGCGGGGGCGCGGGGGCGCTTCGGGGCCTGCTTCTGGGACCGCTCCCATGAGGTCGCCGACGGGGGATGCCGTCCCCGGAGGGTGTCGTGATGCCCCTTCTGTTGTCGCATGCCTGTTCAGGCAGGCGTCGTCGTTCGGCTACCGCGCAGTTTCCCTTGACTCGGACCCCAGTGTCGCTACTCTCTTTGGGAGCGCTCCCATGCAGTGTCCCAGATCACATGCTCCGGATCGGCGGTCGGTCGCCGACGGTCGGCGTCCACCGCGGCGCCGCACCGCCGATCCGGTGACCGTGCTCTCCCGGCCCCCACGCCCGGCCGAGTCCCGGGCTTCCGCATGGCATGGACACCCTCCGTCCAGGCCGTGCGGAAGCGGGGACCGGACTGTCCGGAGTCGCGACGGACCGCCGGCGAACAGCGGTCCGTGTCCCCCCACCGAGGAGTACGCATGCTCCGCAAGACCCTCTTACCGGCCGGTCGCGCGCTCGCGCTGGCCGCGGCAGCGTCGGCGGCCGCCGGCGCGGCGCTGCTCCTGCCGGGCGAGGCCGCGCGGGCGACCGCCGACGCGGCCTCGCCCTACTACGTCAACCCCGACACCCAGGCCGCCCGCTGGGCGGCCGCCAATCCGGGAGACTCGCGTGCGCCCGTGATCCGCGACCGGATCGCCTCCGTCCCGCAGGGCCAGTGGTTCACCACGACCAACACCGGCACGGTCCGCGCCGAGGTGGACTCGCTCGTCACGGCGGCCGAGGAGGCGGGCGGGATCCCGATCCTGGTGGTCTACAACATGCCCAACCGCGACTGCGGCGGCGCCAGCGGAGGCGGGGCCCCCAGCCACTCCGCCTACCGGCAGTGGATCGACGAGCTGGCCGCCGGGCTGGAGGGCCGGCCGGCCGCCGTCGTCGTCGAGCCGGACGTCCTGGCCCTGATGACGAACTGCCAGAGCGCCGAGCAGCAGGCGCGGACCCGGGAGTCGATGGCCTACGCGGGCAAGGCGCTCAAGGCGGCCTCGTCCCGCGCGAAGGTGTACTTCGACGCCGCGCACTCGAACTGGCACCCGCCCGCGGAGATGGCCTCCCGGCTGAGGGCGTCCGGGATCACCGAGAGCGCCGACGGCATCTCCACCAACGTCTCCAACTACAACCGCACCGCCGACGAGACCGCCTACGCCAAGGCGGTCCTGGACGCGATCGGATCACCGGACCTGCGTGCGGTGATCGACACCAGCCGCAACGGCAACGGGCCCGCCGGAGGCCAGTGGTGCGATCCGCCCGGGCGGGCGGTCGGCACCCCGACGACCGACCGGACGGGAGACGAGAGGATCGCCGCCTTCCTGTGGGTCAAGCTCCCCGGCGAGGCGGACGGCTGCGCCGGGCCGGCCGGTCGGTTCATCCCCCAGCTCGCTTACGACATGGCCGTCGCGGCACCCGCGAGTACGCGGTGAGCGGCGGCAGGACGGCCGAGAGAGGACACTCAATGGAACTGCTGGACAGGTACAGGGACCATGTGCTCGGGCTCTACCGGATCGTGGTGGGGCTGCTGTTCGCCTGCCACGGCGCGGCGACCCTGTTCAACGTGCTCGGCGGACCCCACGGCGGCCAGGTGCCCGGGGTCGGCCAGTGGCCCGCCTGGTGGGCCGCCGTCATCCAGCTCGTCGGGGGCGCCCTGGTGATGCTGGGCGTCGGCACCCGTGTCGCCGCGGTGCTCTGCTCCGGCTCGATGGCGTACGCCTACTTCGTCAAGCACCAGGCCGACGCGCTCTTCCCGATACAGAACGGCGGGGAGGCCGCGGCGATGTTCTGCTGGGCCTTCCTCCTCATCGCCGCGCTCGGCCCCGGCGCGTGGGCGCTGGGCTCGTTGTTCGCGCGCACCGCGCGCGCCGGCCGGGGCGAGGGGGTGCGGGTCACCGCCGCCTGAGGCGGTCCCGCCGGTACGGCCGCCGCCGGGCTCCGCGGGACCGCCGCGGGGCCCGGCGGCGCCGCTGCGCCCGTGCCGTACGTACCGGCGGGACCGCCTCAGGCGCTGGAACGCTCCACCGGGGCGGGCTCGGAGTCCCTGAGGTTCTCCGGCAGGCGCAGCCCCTGGCGCAGCGGTACGAGTTCCGACTGCAGCACCATGGCGGCGGCGCCGATCGCGGGCGCGGTGGCGGCCGACCGGGAGAGCCGGACGGCGACCGGGTGCGCCGCGCGGGAGAAGAACGCGCGGTCCAGCTCCTCGCGCACCACCGGCAGGTACACCGATCCCGCGATCGCCAGGCTCGGGCCGGTCAGCACCAGCAGTTCCAGGTCCATGATGTTGGCCAGCGTGCGGGCGGCCACCGCCAGGTAGCGCGCCGAGCGCTCCAGCAGGGCGCGTGCCCCCGGTTCGCCGCGGCGTGCGGCGCGGGTGACGGCCGCGAAGTCCGCCGTCACCGACGCCCGGCGGCGCCCGGCGCCCCCCCTGGGCGGGGGGCCG
>NZ_JBKJFM010000143.1:0-15856 GCF_046614825.1 Streptomyces nanhaiensis | reverse complement strand
CCGCCGGGACCGGGCCGCCCCGCCCCGGCCGGGGGGACGGCGCCGGCCGGGGGGAGTGCGCGCCGGGGCTCGCTCTGGTGGTGATCGCCCCGCGCGACGGCCTGGCCGCCTACGCCCCGGATCCCGCCGCGGCCGAGGAACTGGTCCGGGACGGGCGGCCGCATCTGTACGCCGGTGTGGTCGAGGCCACCGGCTTCGTGGGCCCGCTGGTACTGCCGGGCGCGGCGGCCTGCGCGGAGTGCCTGATGCTCGGGTGCGCCGAGCGGGAGCCCGCCTGGCCGCTGGTGGTGGCACAGTGGAGGTCGGCACGGCGGTCGGCGGTGCCCGCCTGCGACGTGGCGCTGGCGACGGTGGTCGCGGGGGCCACCGCCTCCTGTGCGCTGAGCTTCCTGGACGGGGACGAGAGCTGTGTCACGGACTCGCGGCAGCACTGGGTGCTGCCGCGGCTGCGCGCCGAGTGCGAGCCGGTGCGGCCTCATCCGGAGTGTCCGTGCGGTGCGGCTTCCGGGCACGGCGGCCGCCCGCTCTCGGCGGACGGGGCCCGGCGGTCCACAATGGCCACATGACCGCTGTCCTCGGCGCTGCCACCTGGTCGTGCTGTCGGGAAGTTGGAGGGGCACATGTCGGATCTTCCGCGTAAGGCCGTCACCCGTACCGCCAAGCTGGCCGCGCTGCCGCTGGGGATGGCGGGGCGCGCGACCTGGGGGCTGGGCAAGCGGATCGGCGGATACTCCGCGGACCTGGTCGGGCAGGAGTTGCAGCAGCGCACCGCCGAGCAGCTCTTCAAGGTCCTCGGGGAGCTGAAGGGCGGCGCCATGAAGTTCGGCCAGGCGCTGTCGGTCTTCGAGTCGGCGCTCCCGGAGGAGGTGGCCGGCCCCTACCGCGCGGCCCTGACCAAACTCCAGGAGGCGGCGCCGCCGATGCCGGTGGCCACGGTGCACGCCGCGCTGGCCGAGCGCATGGGCGAGGACTGGCGGGAGCTGTTCGAGGAGTTCGAGGACAAGCCCTCGGCGGCGGCCTCGATCGGGCAGGTGCACCGCGGTGTCTGGCACGACGGCCGCCCGGTGGCCGTGAAGGTGCAGTACCCCGGTGCCGGTGAGGCCCTGCTGTCGGACCTGAACCAGCTGGGGCGCTTCGTCCGGCTGCTGGGCCCGCTCATCCCGGGCGTGGACATCAAGCCGCTGGTCTCGGAGATGCGCGACCGGCTCAGCGAGGAGCTGGACTACGAGCTGGAGGCGCGGGCGCAGCGGGCGTACGCGGAGGAGTTCGCCGACGATCCGGACGTGCGGGTGCCGGACGTGGTGTACCAGTGCGACCAGGTACTGGTCACCGAGTGGCTGGAGGGTGTGCCGCTGGCCGATGTGATCCGGGACGGCAGCCGTGAGGAGCGGGACCGGGCCGGGCAGCTGCTGGCGCGTTTCCTCTTCTCCGGCACGGCCCGCACCGGGCTGCTGCACGCCGATCCGCACCCGGGGAACTTCCGTCTGCTGACCGGTGACGCCCCCGACGGGCCGCCCGAGCAGTGGCGGCTGGGGGTGATGGACTTCGGCACGGTCGACCGGCTGCCGGAGGGACTGCCGCCGACGATCGGCGTCGCGCTGCGGATGGCGCTCGACGGCGACGCGGAAGGCGTCCACGAGCTGCTGTGCGACGAGGGCTTCATCAAGCCGTCCGTCGAGCTGGATCCGGACGCCGTGCTGGAGTACCTCCTGCCGATCATCGAACCGGCGCAGGAGGAGGAGTTCGTCTTCTCCCGGGACTGGATGCGGGAGCAGGCCGCGCGGGTCGCCGATCCGCGCTCCCCCGCCTACCAGCTGGGCAAGCAGCTCAACCTGCCGCCCTCCTATCTGCTGATCCACCGGGTGACGCTCAGCACGATCGGTGTGCTGTGCCAGCTCGGCGCGCAGGTGCGCATGCACGAGGAGATGGAGGCGTGGGTGCCCGGTTTCCTGCCGGAGGAGGACGAGGAGTACTTCGACGGTGCCGAGGAGGAGGCGGAGGTGACCGAGACCTCCGCCTGAGGGTCCTGGGGCGGCCGGGCTCGCCGCGCCCCGCCCGGAGAAGGGCGGGAGCCGGGGCGGTGACCGCCCCGGCTCCCGGTCTGTCTCGTCGCCTTCCGCTCCCGGCCGTCCGGCCCCGGCTCCGGTCCGGCTCCGGTCCATCAGGGCCGGCGGAGGAGAGCTGTCACCGGCCCGGCAGCGGCCGGGCCGGTGAGCCGTCACTGCATGATGGCCAGGGCCAGCGCGCGGCGGGCCCGCAGGGAGGCCCGTTCGGCGCGGCGCTGCATACGGCGGGCGGTGATCACCCGGTGGCCGAGTTGCTCCAACTCGGCCTCCCGCATGCGTTCGCGCATATGGGCACGGGCCATGGCTTCTGGGATGAGTTGCATGTCGCGGGTCCTGTTCTGGAGCGAGGCGGTGGCGTCGGGCTGTGTGCTCGCGTGGTTGTCGGTGTTGAGGGTCATCGCGGATTCCGGCTTCGGGAAGGGACGCAGCGCGGGACCGTGCGTCGCGGGGTGATCGATCGTGCCGACGGTGTTCATGCCGTGACCGGGTTCTTGCGGGGACGGCCGCGCGGCCGCTTGCGGGGGACGACGACCCCCTGGACGAACAGTTCGCCGCCCCAGACGCCCCAGGGCTCGCGGCGGTCCTTGGCGCCGGCGAGGCAGGCCTCGCGCAGCGGGCAGGTCTGGCACAGGGACTTGGCGTACTCCACGTCGGCCGGCGACTCGGCGAAGAAGACCTCCGGGTCGTAGCTGCGGCAGGGCACGGCCACACCGAGACGCTCGATGGCGTCGTCGAGCTCGGTGAGCGTGGTGAGCGGGGTCAAGGAGTCCTCCGTGGAATCGGACGTTCGGATCGGGTCGGGCTGTACGGACGGGGCGTGCGTCTGGATGTGCACGGCGGTGGATTCCTCGTCTGTGTGTCGTCTCTTCGACCCGGCTGGTGGCCGGGCCGCTTGGGGAAAACAGAAGGGCCGCGGATCCCGGTGTGGGTTCCGCGGCCCTGGAAGGTGCCGACCTGATCGTGCCGATCAGGCTGGATCTCTCCAGGGTTCGAGCCCACGGAAGGCCCACATCGTGTGGTGCTTGGCCTGCTTCTGTCCGTTGCCGGCACCGTTGGCCGCGCCGGTGAAGGCATAGGCATCAGCCTGTGCCGCCGCCACTACCGCGGGTGCCTGGGTCGGTCGCTCGCTGACCCGCTCACGGATCGGCAGAACCGCGAGGGAGACCGGGCGCACGGCCGCGGCACCGAGGGCGCGGGTGCCGGACAGGCGGGAACCGAGCAGGCAGGAGGCGAGGACCTCGCGACCGATCGGTTCCGTGGTGATGGTGGTGATCGTGGTGGTCATCGAAGTTCGCCTCCTCTCGGCGCTTTGGGGGATCGATCGGGTGTGTCGATCCGGGCGTTCAGGGTTCAGTACAGCATGGATTCGGTGGAGCCAGTAGGCCCCGCCTCGTCCATGCCCGGAAGGCTATGAGGGTTTGGACGGCCCGCGCAAACTATTTTCCGGGCGGATTCGTAACAGCCTCTGTGACAGATTCCGGAATCTCCTCATCCGCTTGTTCGGCCGTCTGTTCGCCCGCCGGTTCGCCCGGATCCGCGCCGATCTCCTCGCCCGCGCACAGGGCCAGCACATCGGCGCCGAACCTCTGGAGTTTGCGCCCGCCCACGCCCGGGATCCGCGCCAGCTCCGCCTCGTTGTCGGGCAGCGCCTCGGCGATCGCCATGAGGGTCTTGTCGGTGAAGACGCAGTAGGCCGGCTGGCCGAGCTGCCGCGCCTGGGCCGAGCGCCACTCGCGCAGCCGCTCGTACAGTTCCTCGTCGAGATCGGAGGGGCAGCCCTCACAGCGCATCAGCTTGATCTCGCCCGCGTCGGTGAGGGTGCGCCCGCACACCCGGCACCGCACCGGACCGCGCCGCCTGCGCGAACGTCCGCCGCCGCGCTCCACCCCGCCGGCGCCGGCGCGGCCGCCACCGGCGGGCGGGGAGCCGGGCCGCAGCCCCGCCAGGAAACGGCTCGGGCGGCGTCCGCCCCGGCCGCCCGGCGAACGCGACAGCGCCCAGGACAGGGAGAGGTGGTGCCGGGCCCGGGTGACGCCGACGTAGAGCAGCCGGCGCTCCTCCTCGATCTGCTCGTCGGTCTTCGCGTAACTGATCGGCAGCGTCCCGTCCGTCAGCCCGACCAGGAAGACCGCGTCCCATTCCAGACCCTTGGCGGAGTGCAGCGAGGCGAGGGTGACGCCCTCGACGGTGGGGGCGTGCTGGGCGTTCGCCCGCTCGTCCAGCTCGGCCACGAGGTCGGCCAGCGTCGCCTGCGGCCGGGCCCGCGCGAAGTCCTCGGCCAGCCGCACCAGGGCGGCCAGGGACTCCCAGCGGTCGCGTACCGCCCCCGATCCGGCCGGGGGCTGCGGCGCCCAGCCGGTGCCGCCGAGCACCGCCCGCACCTGGGAGGGGAGGTCCACGGTGTCGGCCAGCAGCGGGTCGTTGCCCTCGGCACGCGCCGCGCCGCGCAGGGCGACACCGGCCTCTCGCACCTCGGGCCGCTCGAAGAAGCGCTCGGCGCCGCGCAGTTGGTAGGGCACTCCCGCGTCCGCCAGGGCCTGTTCGTAGACCTCGGACTGGGCGTTGACGCGGTAGAGCACCGCGACCTCGCTCGCGGGCACCCCCGCGTCCATCAGCTCCCGGATGCGGCGGGCGACGCCCTCGGCCTCGGCGGGCTCGTCCGGGTACTCGGTGTAGACGGGATCGGGCCCGGCCCCGCGCTGGGAGACCAGCTCCAGCCGGTGCTCGGCGGCCCGGCCCCGGGCCTGGGCCAGCAGCCCGTTGGCCAGGTGCACCACCTGCGGCGTGGAGCGGTAGTCGCGCACCAGCTTCACCACCGTGGCGCCGGGGTGCCGGGTGCGGAAGTCGAGCAGGTGGTCCGGGGTGGCCCCGGTGAAGGAGTAGATCGTCTGGCTGGCGTCGCCGACGACGCAGATGCTCTCCCGGTCCCCCAGCCACAACTCAAGCAGCCGCTGCTGCAGGGGGCTGACGTCCTGGTACTCGTCCACCACGAAGTGCTGGTACTGCCGCCGCACGGTGTCGGCGATGTCCGGCCGCTCCTGGAGGATGCCGACCATGAGCAGCAGCACGTCCTCGAAGTCGATGACCGAGCGCTCGCGCTTGAGCTGCTCGTAGAGCCCGTAGATCCGGCTGACCTCGGCCGGGTCGCGCGGGGCCTCGCGCGAGGACTTCGCCACCGCGGCCGGATAGTCCTCCGGGACGCTCTGGGTGACCTTGGCCCACTCGATCTCGCCCGTCACGTCGCGCAGTTCGTTGCGGTCGAGACGGATGCGGCAGCGCGCCGCGGCCTCGGCGACGAGCTGGACCTTGCGCTCCAGCAGGCGCGGCAGATCACCGCCGATCGCCTTCGGCCAGAAGAACTGCAGCTGGCGCAGGGCCGCGGAGTGGAAGGTGCGGGCCTGCACACCGCCGGCGCCGAGCTGGCGCAGCCGACCGCGCATCTCGCCCGCCGCGCGGTTGGTGAAGGTGACGGCCAGCACGCTCGCGGGCGGGAGCACCCCCGCCAGCACCCCGTACGCGATCCGGTGCGTGATCGCGCGCGTCTTGCCCGTACCGGCCCCCGCCAGCACGCACACCGGGCCGTGCAGTGCCGTCGCCACCTCGCGCTGCTCCGGATCGAGTCCTTCGAGCACCGCGTCGGGCGAATCGGGGACGTGGGGGAAGGGGGAGGAGGGCGTTGCTGCTGTCACCCCGCCATGCTGCCAGGTCGGCCCGGGGGCCGGTAACCGTCGTCCACAGGTGGCCGGGACTCGTAGCAGGAACGCCCCGCGGAACCCCGGTCCGGGCACCGGAGCGGCGCCGGCCGAGGGTGCGCTCGTGGACGACGCCGTCCGGACCGCCGGGAATGAGCCCGGCCGCTTGAACGTTCCACCGATGCCAGTACGCCGACAAGCCGAGACGAGGAGCACGAGAACCCATGGCGGGAACGGTCACGATGTACAGCACCACCTGGTGCGGCTACTGCCGTCGGCTCAAGGGCCAGATGGACCGCGAGGGAATCGCGTACACCGAGGTCAACATCGAGCACGACCCGGAGGCCGCGGCCTTCGTCGAGAAGGTCAACAACGGCAACCAGCTGGTCCCGACCGTGCTCTTCCCCGACGGCTCGGCCCTGCCCAACCCGTCGATCGCGACGGTGAAGGCCGTTCTGGGCGCCTGACACACCACCGCCGGCCGCCCGCCGCGCGCCCGGTGAGCCGGGCCCGCGGCGGGCGGTCCGTCACAGCGGACCGGGCAGCGGCTGCCCGTACCACATCTCGATCAGCCGGGCCGCGATCGAGATGCCCGACGGCGGCAGCACCTCGCCGGAGGCGAACGCGGCGCGCAGTTCCTCGCGGGAGAACCAGCGGGCCTCCTCGATCTCCTCGCCGTCCACCCGGATCTCGGTGGACGTGGCGTGCGCGACGAAGCCCAGCATCAGGCTGGAGGGGAAGGGCCACGGCTGGCTGGCGACGTACTCGACCCTGCCGATCGTGACGCCCGCCTCCTCGCCCGCCTCGCGGACGACCGCCTGCTCGATGGACTCGCCCGGCTCCACGAACCCCGCGAGCGTGGAGAAGCGGCCCTTGGGCCAGTGCACCTGGCGGCCCAGCAGCGCCCGGCCCCCCGGGTCCGTCACCAGCATGATCACGGCCGGGTCGGTGCGCGGGTAGTGCTCGCCGCCGCAGGCCGGGCAGCGGCGGATGTGGCCGGCGGCGGCGATGACCGTGCGCTCGCCGCAGCGCGAGCAGAAACGGTGCATGCGCTGCCAGTTCTCCAGGGCCACGGCGTGCACCATCAGCTGGGCGTCGCGTTCGGAGAGCAGCATGCCCGCCTCCCGCAGTCCGGCCGGGCGGGCCGCGTCGTCCATCCGGCCCGGCAGCGCGTCCTTCTGGAGCGCGAAGTAGCGCACCCCGTCCCCGTCGATGCCGAGGAAGTAGCGGTGCGCCTCGGTCAGCGGGGCGTCGAAGGACGGCATGGTCACCAGTTCGGCGCGGCCGTCCCCGGTGTCCTCGATCAGCACCTGCCCGCCGGACACCACGAAGCAGCGGGTCGTCGGGTGACTCCAGGCCGCCCCGAGCCAGGCCTCGTCCAGCCGGTGGTGGGCGGCCCGGTCTATGCCGCCGGTGGCGGTGAGCGTGACCGGAGGGCGGGCGGTGGTGTGGTCGGGCCAGGTGATCACGGCTGCTACCAACTTCCCCTGCTGCGTGAGCGGTGGTTCGGGTGCGTACGACGGCCGCCGGACCATCCCGTGCAGTCCGGGTGCGGTGGAAGACCCGTCCCCCTCCGTCCGCGGCGGCGCCCGCGCACAGCCGTCCCGTCCGCTCCCCCGTGCCGGGGGAGGGGGGCGCCGACCGTCCGCGGGGACGGCGGGCCGGCCTGCGGTGCGCACGCGGACGGCGGTGTCCACGAGCGGCCGGGGTGGTGCTCATGCCCCGAGCCTATCCGGCCGTCCCGCCCGTCCCGGAATCGGCCGCCGCGTCCCGCCGGACGCCGGGCACCCCCCGGCCGCCCGGGATGTCCGGAACATCCGGGGCGTCCATGCCCCCCGTGCCGTCCGCGCCCTCCGCGCCGTGCGAGCCGTCCGTGACGTCCGCGCCGTGCAGCAGCAGCCGTTCCAGACCGGCTCGGCCCGGCAGCCGGGCGGGGCGGACCAGCTCCCCGCTGCGGACGTGGAGGAAGGCGGCGCGCACGGCCTCGGGCGGCAGCCCGTGCCGCTCGGCCCAGGCGAGGCGGTAGACGGCGAGCTGGAGCGGGTCGGCCCTGCCGGAGTGCCCGGTCTTCCAGTCGATGATCTCGAAGCGGCCCTCCTCGTCGCGGTACACCGCGTCGATCCGGCCCCGGACCACCCGGCCCGCGAGCACCAGCCGGAAGGGCGCCTCGACGCGGTAGGGGGTGCGGTGCGCGTAGGGAGTGCGCCCGAACGCCTCCTTGAGCGCGGCGAGGTCCTTCTCGTCGGCGATCCCGGTGTCGTCGCCGCCCGGGTACGTTCCGCCCTCCTCCTCCGCGCCCGGCAGCTCCTCGGGGTCGTGCAGGGGCAGCTCCAGCTCCTCGAAGCGCGACTCCACCCAGGCGTGGAAGCGGGCGCCCCGGCGGGCGGCCGCGGGCCGCGGCGGCCGCGGCATGGGCCGGGCCAGGTCCCGCGCGAAGCCCTCGGGGTCGGCGGCCAGGCGTACGAGCTGGGTCGCGGAGAGCGCCGGGGGCAGCGGCACCTCCCGCACGCCCGACCGGGCCCGCCGCAGTTCGGCGGTGAGCGCCTCGATGTCGCGGTCCCAGGAGGCGACGGTCCGCGCGTCCTCCCCCACCGGTTCCGGCCCGGCTTCCGGCCCGGCCTCCGGGGCGGGCACGGATTCCGGCTCCGGGTCAGGCTCCGGAGCCGTACGGGGGCGGGGCAGCGTACGTCCGCCCGCCCTCCCGTCCGTCCCCGTCCGCCCGTCCAGGCGGGCCATGACCCGCGCGGCGGCGGCACGGCGGCGGGCCAGGGCCTCCTCGTCCAGCGGCAGTGGCCAGACGCGCTCCTCGGCCCGCTCCTCGAGGGCCGGGTTCTCCTCGCCCTCCTCCGGCTCCCCGGCCCAGTGCTCGACCTCGCCGTGCCGCGGGTCGGCCTCGCAGTGCGCGCGCAGCGCCTCCAGGAAGGAGGAGGGACCGCGCGGCCTCTTCTGGCTGGGCCCCCACCAGTGGCCCGAGCCCAGCAGCAGGGAGCGGGGCCGGGTGAAGGCGACGTAGCCCAGCCGCAGCTCCTCGGTGTGCTGGTGCTCCTTGACCGCCTCGTCGTAGGCCCTGCGGTCCCCGGCCGTCCAGCCGGCCAGTTCGGGAAGCGTCCCCGCGTCGCCGCGCAGCGCGGGCGGCAGCACCTTCGGCTGGGAGAGCCAGGACTCGCGGGCCTGCCCGCTGGGGAAGTTCCCGGCCACCAGCCCGGGGACGGCGACCACGTCCCACTCCAGGCCCTTGGACTTGTGCGCGGTGAGGACCTTGACGGTGTTCTCCTCCCCGGGCAGCGAGCTGTCCAGGCCCTTCTCGTACTCGGCCGCGGCGCGCAGGAAGCCCAGGAAGGCCAGCAGGGTGGACTGCCCGTCCAGCGAGGCGAATCCGGCGGCGACGTCCAGGAACGCGCCGAGGGTCTCCCGGCGGCGGGCGGCCAGCGCGTGCGGGGACGCGGAGAGTTCGACCTCCAGGCCGGTGACGGACAGCACCCGGTGCAGCACGTCCATCAGCGGGTCGGCGAGCGAGGTCCGCAGATCGCGTATCTCCTTGGCCAGCCGGGCGAAGCGCACCCGGGCGTCGGCCGAGAACGGCAGCGGGTCGTCGTGGCCGCCGGTGCCCAGGAAGGTGTCGAGGGCGTCGGCGAGCGAGACCACCTCGGCCGGGTCGGTGCCCTCCACGGCCGCCGCCAGCCGCGCCTCGACGCCGGCGTCCCCGTCGCCCGTACGCGGGCCGCCGGGCACCAGCAGCCGGGCGCGGCGGCCCAGCAGGGCGAGGTCGCGCGGGCCGATGCGCCAGCGCGGGCCGGTGAGCAGGCGCACCAGGGCGGCGTTGGCGGTCGGGTCCTGGAGGACCTCGCACATGGCGACCAGATCGGCGATCTCCGGAAGATGCAGCAGTCCCGACAGACCGACGACCTCGACCGGCACCCCGCGCTCCACCAGCGCGCCCTGGATCCGCGCGAAGTCGCCGGCGGTGCGGCACAGCACGGCGATCCGGCCGGGCTGGGTGCCGGTGTTCACCAGGTGGGCGACGGAGTCGGCCAGCCACGCGATCTCCTCGGCGTGGGTGCGCAGCAGCGCGCAGCGCACCAGGCCGTCGTGCTCGGCGCCCGGTGCGGGACGCAGCGCCTCCACGCCCGCGTGGCGGGCGCGCAGCGGGGCGGCCAGGGTGTTGGCCAGCTCCAGCAGCCGTCCGCCGCTGCGGCGGTTCTCGCTCAGGGCGTGGCGGCGGGCGGGGGTGCCGTCGGCGAGCGGGAAGTGCTCGGGGAAGTCGTCGAGGTTGGCCACGGACGCGCCGCGCCAGCCGTAGATGGCCTGGCAGGGGTCGCCGACGGCGGTGACGGCATGGCCGGTGCCTCCCCCGAACAGGCCGGCCAGCATGACGCGCTGGGCCACGGAGGTGTCCTGGTACTCGTCCAGCAGCACCACGGCGTACTCCTCGCGCAGGATCCGCCCGACCTCGGGCACGTCGCGCGCCAGCCTCGCCGACAGGGCCATCTGGTCGCCGAAGTCGAGCAGTTCGCGCTCCCGCTTGCGCCTGCGGTACTCCTCGACCAGCCCCAGCAGTTCCAGGCGGCCCCGCGCGGTCTCGGGCACCTTCCGCAGGGCGGCGTTGGTGAGGCTCACCGCGCCGCTCTCCAGCAGATCGAGCAACTCGCGGTCGTACGCGCGCAGCCGGTCCGGTTCCACCAGGTGCTCGGAGAGCTCGCCGTCGAGGGCGAGGAGGTCGCGCACCAGCTCGCCGACGGACTTGGTCAGCGCCGTGAAGGGACCGGGCGCGGTGCGCAGCACCGAGGCGGCGAGCTGGTAGCGGGTGGCGTCGGCCAGCAGGCGGGCGGACGGCTCGACGCCCAGCCGCAGTCCGTGCTCGCCCAGCAACTGCCCGGCGAAGGCGTGGTAGGTGGAGATCCGCGGTTCGCCGGGCGGCTGCTCGGGGCCGGCGGGGTCGGGGTCGAGCACGCCCGCCCTGTGCAGCGCCCCGCGCACGCGTTCGGCCAGCTCGCCCGCCGCCTTGTTGGTGAAGGTCAGGCCCAGCACGCGCTCGGGCGCGACCTGCCCGGTGCCCACCAGCCAGACCACCCGGGCGGCCATCACCGTCGTCTTGCCCGAACCGGCTCCGGCCACGATGACCTGCGGCGCGGGCGGAGCGGTGATGCACTCCATCTGCTCGGCGGTGAAGGGGATGCCGAGGATCCGCCGGAGGTCGTCGGAGTCGGTGAGGTGTGCGGGCACCCACAAGACGCTAGCGCGCCGCGCCGACAGCCGCGGCGCGGCGGTGGCGGGCGGGGGCCGCCCGGAAGGCGGCGCCCTCCCCCCGACGGGGCGTCAACTCCGCTCAGACGGACTCGTGCAGGCCGGAGTCCTCGCGCATCTCGCTCAGGTCGAGAACCTCGTCCGGATCCGGCACCTCGACCACGACCTCCTCCCCGTGGCCGGTGAAGTCCATCACACCCGGCTCGCCGCTCCCCTCGTTCTCCATCCTCAGCAGATAGGGCCGGTCGTCGTCGTTGGCGACATAGGCGGTGGTGGTCCCCTCGCCGTCCTCCTCCTGGACCAGCGGGATGACCTCCCGGCCGTCGAGGTCGACGGGCTCGCGCTTCCCGGTCTCCCCGGACCCGCCGGACTCCATGTCCTCCAGCAGCCCGTCGAGGTCGCAGAAGGCGCCCGGGCCCGCGCCGGACTCCCCGGAACCCGTCTTCACCCAGCGCTCCGAGAGCATCTCGACGGCCACGTCCTCCCCCGGCCCGCCGTCGCTCCGGCTCTCCCAGAACCGCTCGTCGCCCTTCATGTACGTCTGCCCCTCGGCGGCGAGGATCTCGGCGGTGCCTCCGCCCACCGTCATGGTGCCGGTGCACTCCCCGCCCCCGGCGAGCGCCAGGTCGATCGTCATCCTCCCGTCGCCGGCGGCGGCCACCCAGCCGGTGACGCGCAGCGAGTCGGCCTCCCTCATCGCCTCGGCGGCCCGTTCCATGATCTTCCCGGCGGAGCTCTGCTCCAGCCTCGTCCTGCCGAATCCTCCGGTGAGGGGGGCGCCCTCCTTCTCCCCGGCCTCCTCCGGAGCCGCCGGATCCGTCCCGCCGATCCCCGGCGGGAAACCGCCTCCCGGTCCGGATTCCGCTCCGCCCGTACCGCCCGGCCCGCTCGGCCCGCCTGAGCAGCCCGTCAGCACCACGGCCATGGCGCAGACCACCGCCGCCGCCAGAAGCCCCCGCTTCTCCCCCACCGGTCCGCCGCCTCCCGTTCGTACGATGCCGTTCCGGAACATGGGACCACGAAGCGCCGACAACCGGTTCCCGGGACCGGGACCGGATTCCCGGCCCGGGCGGCGCCCGCCCCCACCCCGCCCCCACGCTCACTCCACGATGTGGCGCCCCTCGGGGCGGGCGCTGCACGCCCCCTTGAACGAGCAGGTGTCGCAGTGCCGTCCGGGGGAGGGCGTGAACCGCTCGTCAAGAACGCGCCCGGCGGCGTCGGCCAGCAGCTCGCCGACCCACTCCCCGTCCCCGTCGTAGGAGGACAGGGCGCGCTGCCGCTGCACGGCGGGGAGTTCGTCGCCGCCCTCCCGCTTCGGCGCGCCGATCCTGAGCTGGACCAGCTCCGCGCCGCCCGGCTCCGGCCGCCCCCCGAAGCCCTCGACCCCGTCGAGGGCGCCCTCGCGCACCGCGAGCTGGTAGACGGCCAGTTGGGGGTGGCGCTCGACCTCGGCAGCGGTCGGCCTGCTCCTGCCCGTCTTGAAGTCGACGACGTACGCCCGGCCGTCGGGCCCGCGCTCGACCCGGTCCATGGAGCCGCGGACGCGGACCCGGTGGCCGCCCGCCTCCAGCGTCACGTCGAAGTCGTGCTCGGTGGCGGCCGTCTCGCGCCCGAGGTCGCGCTCCATCACGTGCCAGCGCAGGAAGCGCTCCAGGGCCGCGCGGGCGTTCTCCCTCTCCTGCCGCGACTTCCAGGGCGCGTCGAAGGCGAGCGAGTCCCACACCGAGTCCAGCCGCTCCAGCAGGACGGACAGGTCGGCGGGGGTGCCGCCGGAGGCGACCTCGTCGGCCAGGACGTGCACCACGTTGCCGAAGCCCTGGGCCGCGGTCGCGGGCGGCTCCGCCTTCACCTCTCGGCCCAGGAACCACTGGAGCGAGCAGGCGGTGGCCAGTTGGTGCAGCGCGCTGCCGGAGAGGGCGACCGGCCGGTCCCTGTCCCGCAGCGGCACCTCGCAGCGGGTCGGCTCGTACAGCCCCCACCAGCGGTGCGGGTGGGCGGCGGGGACCAGGGGGACGCCGTCGTCGTCGCGCAGCGCGGCCAGGGCGGCCAGCCGTTCGGCCGCGGCCTCGCGCAGCCCGGGGGTGGCACCGGGGTTGACGGTGGTGGCGCGCAACTCGGCGACCAGGGCGGACACCGACAGCGGGCGGCGCGGGCGGGCGGCGACGTCCTCCGGCTCGACGCCCAGCTCGGTCAGGAAGCGGGAGGGCTGGTCGCCGTCCTCGGCAGCGGCCCGCACCGCGGTGACGACCAGGCGGTCGGCCGCGCGGGTGGCCGCCACGTAGAACAGCCGGCGCTCCTCGGCCAGCATCGCGCCGGGGGTGAGCGGTTCGGCCAGCCCGTCGCGGCCTATCCGGTCGGGTTCCAGCAGGGAGCCGCGCCGCCGCAGGTCGGGCCAGAGCCCCTCCTGCACCCCGGCGACGACCACCAGCCGCCACTGCAGGCCCTTGGCCCGGTGCGCGGTCATCAGCCGCACCGCGTCGGGGCGCAGCGCGCGGGGGGCGATGGTGTCGCCGGCGATGTCCTGGGCGTCCAGCTCCTCCAGGAAGTTGAGCGCACCGCGCCCGCCGGCGCGCTCCTCGGCGCGGGCGGCGGCGGCGAACAGCGCGCAGACCGCGTCCAGATCGCGGTCGGCGTTGCGGCCGGCGGTGCCGCCGCGTTCGGCGGCGCGCCGCAGCCGGGCGGGCCACCGGCCGTCCCGGTCGCCGTCCAGGCCGTCGTTCCACAGCAGCCACAGCGCCTCCTCGGCCGTGGCGCCGCCGGCCAGCGCCTGGCGCGCCTTGCGCAGCAGCAGCCCCAGCTCTCGGGCGCCGCGCGCGTACGACGGGTCGTGCGCCACCAGCCGTTCGGGCTCGGACAGCGCCTCGGCCAGCAGCTCGTCCGAGGGGCGGGGCACGGCGCGGCCGGCGGCGCGCTCCTCCTCGCGCAGGGCCCTGCCCAGGCGGCGCAGATCGGCGCCGTCCATGCCGCCCAGCGGGGAGGTCAGCAGGGTGAGCGCGGTCTCCACGCCGATCCAGGGCCCGTCCGCACCGCCTTCCGCACTGGTGTCCGCACCGTCGTCCGCGCCGTCGTTCGCACCGTCGTCCGCGCCGCCGGTCTCCCCCGCGGGCCGCCCGGCTCCGCCGGCCCGGCCCGCCCCGGCGGTGTCCGCCACGGCGGCCCGCGCCGCCACCCGGAGCGCGGTCAGCAGGGGCACCACCGCCGGCTCCCGGCTCAGCGGCACGTCGTCGCCGTCGGTCTCCACCGGGACGCCGGCGGCCGTCAGCGCCCGCCGCAGCGCGGGGATGGTGCGGTGTCCGGCACGCACCAGGACCGCCATCTCCCGCCACGGCACGCCCTCCTCGAGACGGGCGCGGCGCAGCAGGTCGGCGATGTTGTCCAGTTCGGCGCCGGGGGTGGGATAGGTGTACACCTCCACCCGGCCGCCCTCCCGGGCCGCCGACAGCTCCCGGTGGGCGCGTACGGTCTCGGCCGGGAGCCGGGTGAGCGGCATGCGGAGGGTGATCCGCCGGGTGGCCTCCAGCACCGCCGAGGCCGATCGGCGGCCGGTGCGCAGCACCGCCACCGGGGCCGGGGCGCCGTCGCGCCGCCGGAAGACGTGGGGGAAGTCGAGGATGCCGTTGACGTCCGAGCCGCGGAAGGCGTAGATCGCCTGGTCGGGATCGCCGAAGGCGACCAGGGTGCGGCCCTGCCCGGCCAGCGCGCGCAGCAGCCGCACCTGCGCCGGGTCGGTGTCCTGGTACTCGTCGACGTACACCGCGTCGTAGCGCGCGGCGAGCTCCGCCCCCACCTCGTCCCGCTCGGCGAGCAGCACCGCGCGGTGGACCAGTTCGGCGTAGTCCAGCACGCCCTGGAGGTCCAGCACGTCGAGGTACTCGGCCAGGAAGGACGCGGCGGCCCGCCAGTCGGGACGGCCGGCGCGGCGGGCGAAGGCGTCCAGCGCGTCCGGGCCCAGACCCAGCTCGCGGCTGCGGGCGAGGACGGCCCGCAGTTCGTCGGCGAAGCCGCGCGTGGTCAGGCAGGCGCGCAGTTCCCCGGGCCAGCGGGCCCGCTCCCTTCCGGTGTCCTCCAGCTCCGCCTGGCCGGCCAGCAGTTCGCGGATGCGCAGGTCCTGCTCGGGGCCGGACAGCAGCCGCAGCGGCTCGGCGAACAGGTCGGCGTCCTGGTGGGCGCGGACCAGCGCGTAGCAGTACGAGTGGAACGTCGTGATCTGCGGAGTCCGCGGCGCGGGCCCGGGCAGGCGGGCCGCCATCCGGTCCCGCAGTTCGACCGCCGCCTTGCGGCCGAAGGTCAGTACGAGGATGCGCTCCGGATCGCCCCCGCGCCGCACGCGCTCGGCGACGGACTCCACCAGGGTGGTGGTCTTGCCGGTGCCGGGCCCGGCCAGGACGAGCAGCGGTCCGCCGCGGTGGTCAACCACCGAGCGCTGGGCTGCGTCCAAGGCAGGGAGGCTCGCCGGACCGGGCGGGGTACGCACCAACCGGTACGTATCGGACTTGTGGGAGGAACTCACGTGGATCGCCGGTCCTGGTCGCTGTGCTGGATGGTGCAGACGGTACGCCAGAGGGCAGCCGTGGCGCACGGCGTCGCACCCGCGTACCGCCCGGGCGGCTCACCGCGGATACGGCGGCGCCATGACGGAAGCTGGTACGTGTGAGGAGTCCAACCCCCGGGGAGTCAGCGACGCCGGGCGGGCCGCTCGCGGGGCCCGGCCCCGTCCGCGCCTCCGCCCGCGTCTGCGGCCGCGTCCGTGCCGGCGCCGCCGTCCGTCCGGGGCGGCCCTCCGCCCGCACCGCCCGCCCCGTCGCGCCCCGGCCGACGGTCCGCCCGCGGTCGGTCGGTCTCGTCGCCGCCGGC
>NZ_JBKJFM010000142.1:0-16158 GCF_046614825.1 Streptomyces nanhaiensis | reverse complement strand
CGACTCCCCCCTGCTCGACCTCGCGGGCAACGACTACCTGGGCCTGGCCCGGCACCCGGAGGTCGTCGCCGCCGCCTCGGCCGCCGCCCGCCGCTGGGGCGCGGGCGCCACCGGCTCCCGCCTGGTCCCCCTGACCATCTCGCTCGCCGCCCTCACCGCCCGCCTCCAGACCGCCTGGGTGCGCACCGGCCCCGCGGGCCACCACCCGCGACCGCCGCTGGGACGACCGCCTCCCGGACGGCGCCCCCCGGTCCAGCGCTCCCGCCAGCACGGCGATCACCAGGCCCGCCACCGCCAGGGCGGCGCCCACCAGCGCCGGGGACGTCCATCCCCAGCCCGCCGCGATGGCCGTGCCGCCGGCCCACGCGCCGCCCGCGTTCGCCAGGTTGAACGCGGAGTGGTTGGAGGCCGCGGCGAGCGTCGGCGCGTGGCGCGCCTTCTCCATCACGAGCATCTGCAGCGGCGTGGTGGTCATGAACCCCACGGCACCGATCACCACCACGGTCGCCATCGCCGCCCACGGCACGTGGACGGTGAACCGGAAGGCCACCAGCACCAGCGCCAGCGCGCCCAGCGCCCCGTACAGCGTGGGCCGCAGCGCACGGTCGGTCAGCGGTCCCGCGGCCAGTGCCCCCAGCGTCATGCCCACGCCGAAGAGTGCCAGCACGACCGTGACCGACGACTCGGCCATCCCCGTGACCTCGGTGACCATCGAGGCCAGGTAGCTGTAGAGGGCGAAGACTCCCGCGAACCCGAAGACGGCCGTCAGCAGCCCGAGCAGCACCTGCCGGTCCCCCAGCGTCCGGACCTCGCGGCGCAGCTCGCGGAGCGCGCCACCGGCACCGCCACCGGCGCCCCCCGCAACGCCGCCTCGCCGTTCCAGCGGCAGATGCGGCACCAGCGCCGCCAGCGCCCCCATGGCGACCAGCCCGATCACGGTGACGACCAGGAAGGTCGCGCGCCACCCCAGTTGCTGCCCCAGCGCCGTACCGCCGGGCACGCCGACGATGTTGGCCACGGTCAGCCCCAGGAACATCGTGGCCACGGCCCGCGCCTGCCGGCCCTCCCGCACCAGGCGGGCGGCGACGACCGCGCCGACCCCGAAGAACGCGCCGTGCGGCAGTCCGGCCAGCACCCGCCCGGCCAGCAGCGTGCCGTATCCGGGAGCGAGGGCGGAGGCGAGGTTGCCGATGGTGAACAGCCCCATCAGCGCGATCAGCATCCGCCTGCGCGGAACGCGGACCCCGACCGCGGCCAGGAGCGGGGCGCCGATGACGACGCCGATGGCGTAGGCGGAGACGAGATGGCCGGCGGTGGGCACGGAGACGCCCAGGTCGTCCGCGACGTTGGGCAGCAGACCCATCATCACGAACTCCGTGGTGCCGATCCCGAAGGCCGCGACCGCGAGGGCGAGCAGGGCCAGGGGCATGGGAGAGCCTTTCGACGCGAGGGGTGGATGCGCAGCAGGACGGAGAAACGGAGTCGGTGTGCTCCGGACGCGGCCAAGTCTCGCAGCCTTTTTGTTCCGGCGCAAAACAAATAGGTGACAGCCGTGCTACAAGCAGCGGGCGGCCCGCCCCACCCGGGGCGGGCCGCCTTCCACAGCCCACGGACCCGCCGCGGCCGAACCCGGAACCGGAACCTGAACCGGAATCCCGCCCCGCCCTGGCCCGCAGCCCTACCAGCGCACCGACGCCGCCAGCGGCAGATGATCGCTGGCGGTCGGCGGCAGCGTCCACGACGACACCGGCTCGACCCCCTTCACCATGATCTGGTCGATCCGGGCCATCGGGAACGACGCGGGCCAGCTGAACCCGAACCCGTCGCCCGCCGCGCCCTGCGTGGAGCGCATCTGGGAGGTGACGGACGCCAGCGCCCGGTCGTTCATCGTCCCGTTGAGATCGCCGAGCAGCACCACCCGCTCGACGGGCTCGGCCACGATGGCCTCACCCAGCAGGTCGGAGGCGACATCGCGCTGGCGGGCGGTGAACCCCGCCTCGAACTTCACCCGCACCGACGGCAGGTGCGCGCCGTACACGGCGACGTCCCCCCTCGGCGTGGCGACGGTGGCGCGCATCGCCCGCGTCCAGCCGATCCCGATGTCCACCGGCCCGGCGTCGTCGATCGGGTACTTGCTCCACAGCCCGACGGTGCCCTGCACCGTGTGGTGGGGGTAGGCGTCCGCCAGTGCCTTCTCGTACTCCGCCACCGACCGGCCCGGCAGCTCCTGGAGGGCCAGCACCTCGGCGCCGCTGCGCGCCAGCTGCCGCGCGGTACCGGCCGGGTCGGGGTTGTCGGCGTTGACGTTGTGGGTGACCACCGTCAGGTCCCCGCCGGTGCCGCGCTTGTCCGTGACCAGGCCACCGAACATGTCGACCCAGACCACCGCGGGCAGCAGCAGCGCCACCAGCGCGGTGGCCGAGCGGCGCAGCAGCGCGCCCAGGAGCAGCAGGGGGATCGCCAGGCCGGCCCACGGCAGGAAGGTCTCCAGCAGGCTGCCCAGGTTGCCGACCCGGTTGGGCACCCTGGAGTGCAGCGCCATCAGCAGCGCCACCAGCACGGAGAACAGCGCGAGCAGCAGGCCGCGGCGCCACCGGCCCTCGCCGCCCAGCCGGGCGATCACGCGCCGGAACCGGACGGCGGAGGAGGGGGCGGGACCGGGGCGCCCGTCCACCTCGCCCCGCGCCGTCTCCGACTCCGCCTCGGTCATGTACGCCCGTGCCATCCGCCGTCCTCACTTGCCGTCGTCGCGAGGCCGCCGCCCCGGTCCGGCGTCCCGGGTGGCGGCCGGTCTTGCTTGCTGGGCGCGCCGGCCGCACCGGGCGGCCCGTACGCCTGTACGTCTGCCAGGACGAACGCGGTCCTGCGGCGGGTTCCTGACCTTCCGGCAGCACCCGCCACTGTAACGAAACACGCACATTCCGGCACGGCGCGCGGACCCGCACGCGCGCACGCACGCGCGCACGGCCACGGGGGCACCCCCGGCACCGGCGCCGCACCACAGGGGGACGGGAAGCGGGAAGCGGGGGACGGGAAGCGGGAAGCGGGGGACCGGCCCGCTCAGCCGCGCGGCCGGGCGCCGTCCAGCACCCCGTCCACGATCTGCTCGGACAGTTCCTCGGGCAGTTCCCGCCACTCGTGCAGCAGCGCCCGCGACAGCATCGGCCCGACGAACAGCTCCCCCAGCAGCTCGACGTCCAGGTCCGAGCGGATCTCGCCCTCGGCCACGCCGCGTCTCAGCACCGCGTGCAGCGTCTCCCGGCGGGCGCGGATCACGGTGTCGTGGTACTCCTGCCACAGCCTCGGATGGCTGTGGAAGTGGCTCATCATGGTGCGCAGCAGCGCCGAGTCCCGCTTGGCCAGGCCCTTGCGCCGCAGCCCCTCCAGGATCTCCACCAGGTCCTCCCGCACGGACCGGCCGCGCACCTCGGGCGGGGGCTCGTCCAGGGCCCGCATGACGTCCAGCAGCAGCGCGTCCTTGCCGGGCCAGCGGCGGTAGACGGTCGCCTTGCCCACGCCCGCCTCGCGGGCGATCCCCTCCATGGACAGCGCGCCGACGCCGATCCCGCGCTCCAGCAGCCGCAGGACCGCCCCGATGATCGCCCGGTCGGCGGCCGCGCTGCGCGGCCTGCCGCGCACGGCGCGCACCACCGCGGTCCCCTCCTCCGTCACCGCTCCACCTCCGCCTCGGCCTCCGGGGCGTCCCGCTCGCGCCCCGCCCCGGGCACACTCGCACCTTCGGCCTCTTTCCGCACCTCCCCCTCGTCCTTCCCGCCCCGCTCGTCCTCCTCCGGCCCCCGCGCCCCGTCCGCGCCGCCCGGCTCACCGCGCCTGCCCGGCATGAAGAGCGCGACGACGACCGCACCGGCCAGGGCGACGGCGGCGGAGGCCACGACCGTGATGTGCATGGCCTGGACGAACGCCTCGTCGGCCCGCTCGGCCAGCGCCCGGCCCGCCGGGCCCATCCGCTCCGCCAGCGCCCGGGTGGCCTCGATGGACTCCCCCGCCGTGTGCCGGGCACCCTCGGACAGGCCCGGCACCCCGGCCAGTTCGCCGTCGATCCGGCCCCGGTAGGCCGCCGAGAGCAGCGAGCCCAGCACCGCGACGCCCAGCGCCCCGCCCACCTGCCGGAAGACGTTGTTGACCGCCGAGCCTGAGCCCGCCTTCCGGCGCGGCAGCGACTGCATGACCGTGACGGTGACGGGCGGCATGATGTGCGCCATCCCGGCGCCCTGGAGGAAGAAGAGGACCTCCAGGATCCAGATCGGGGTGTCGGTGTCCAGCAGCAGGAACGACGCCATGGTCGCGGCGATCACCAGCATGCCGCCCGTGCAGGTGGCGCGGGCGCCGAAGCGCTCCACGGCCAGCCGGGCCCGGGGGGCGAAGACCAGTTGCGCGACGGCCAGCGGGAGCAGCAGCAGACCGGTCTGGAGCGGGGTGTAGCCGCGCACGCTCTGGGTGTAGAAGACCATGAAGAAGGTCACGCCCATCAGCGCGAAGAAGACCAGCGCCACGGCGGTGACGGCGGCCGAGAAGGCCGGGTCGCGGAAGTAGCCGACGTCCAGGGCCGGATGGTCGCTGCGCTTCTCGTGGAGGACGAAGCCGGCCAGGACGGCGATGCCGCCGCCCGCGGTGAGCAGCACCTCGGGGTCGGTGAAGTCGGCGAGCTGGCCGCCCTTGATGATGCCGTAGACCAGCAGCACCAGGCCGACGACCGACAGCAGTACGCCCAGGGGGTCGGGGCGGCCGGGCGCGGGGTCCCTGGACTCGGGCACCAGCACGGCCATCGCGATCAGCGCGGCGATCACGATGGGCACGTTGACCATGAACACCGAGCCCCACCAGAAGTGCTCCAGCAGCACGCCGCCGGTGATGGGCCCTATCGCGATGGCCAGGCCGACGCCCCCGGCCCAGATCCCTATGGCCCTGGGCTGCTCGTCGCGTTCGAAGACGTTCATCAGGATGGCGAGCGTGGAGGGCATCACGAAGGCGCCGCCGAAGCCCATCAGCGCCCGGAAGGCGATCAGCTCGCCGGGCGAGTCGGAGAGCCCGGCCAGCACCGAGCCGACGCCGAACAGCGCCAGGCCCGCCAGCAGCATCCGCTTGCGCCCGTAGCGGTCCCCGAGCAGGCCCGAGGTGAACAGCAGTCCCGCGAAGACGAGGGTGTAGGAGTTGACCGCCCATTCGAGCTGGCCCTGGGTGGCGCCGAGGCCGGTGGGGGGCGGGGTCGCGATGGTCTTCATCGCGACGTTGAGGATCGAGTTGTCCAGCACGACGATCAGCAGGCTGAACATCAGGGCGGCCAGGATCGCCCAGCGCCTGCGGTGCACGGCCTCCGGGACCGTCGGTTGCGGTGGTGCTGCGGGGCTCGCTGCGCTCATGAGGCCCAGCATAGGGCGTTTACGATACGGATCCGTCTCGTATCGTTATGCGGTCTCCCGTGTCGCACCGCCGCGGCCCCCCTTCCCTCCCGCCCGGCGGGAGTGCCACCATGGACGCGGATCCGGGGACGCCGTGAGGGCGCCTCGAGACGACGAACACAGGAGCCGGCGCAATGACGCATGCCCAGCAGCAGGCAGCCGACAGCAGCAAGGCGCTGTACGGCGGAACGCAGCAGCGACGCATCACCGTGAGGGACCTGGCCGCCGCCAAGGAGCGCGGCGAGAAGTGGCCCATGCTCACCGCGTACGACGCCATGACCGCGTCCGTCTTCGACGAGGCGGGCATCCCCGTCCTGCTCGTCGGGGACTCGGCGGGCAACTGCCACCTCGGCTACGACAGCACGGTGCCCGTCACCATGGAGCAGATGGCCATGATGTCCGCCGCCGTCGTACGCGGCACCCGGCGGGCCATGGTCGTGGCCGACCTTCCCTTCGGCTCGTACCAGGAGGGCCCCGTCCAGGCCCTGCGCAACGCCACCCGGCTGGTGAAGGAGGCCGGCGCCGGCGCGGTGAAGCTGGAGGGCGGCGAGCGCTCGCTGGCCCAGACCGAGCTGCTCGTGCGGTCCGGCATCCCCGTGATGTCCCACCTGGGCCTGACCCCGCAGTCGGTCAACGCGCTGGGCGGGTACTACGTCCAGGGCCGCGGCGAGGAGGCCGCCCACCAGCTCCTGCGCGACGCCAAGGCCGCCCAGGACGCCGGCGCCTTCGCCCTCGTCATGGAGATGGTCCCGGCCGAGCTGGCCGCCGAGGTGACCCGCTCCCTGAGCATCCCGACCATCGGCATCGGCGCCGGCCCGGACTGCGACGCCCAGGTGCTGGTCTGGACGGACATGGCCGGCATGACGTCCGGCCGGATGCCGCGCTTCGTCAAGCAGTACGCGCGGCTGCGCGAGACGCTCGGCGACGCGGCGCGCGGGTTCGCCCAGGACGTGGTCGGCTCCGCCTTCCCCGCCGAGGAGCACACCTTCCACTGACCGGCGGCGCGGCCGGCCCTCCCCCACCGGCCGCCCCCGGTCCTCCCGCGGCGGCCCGCCGACGGCCTTCCGGCCCTGTCGGCGGGCCGCCCGTTATGTTCGCCCCTGCCCGGATACCCGCCCCGGCGCACGAACAGGCGACGAGGAGGGAGAGACTCCCGTGAAGATGCCAGTACGGCGCGGAGAGGGCGCCCACCGTCCGGCACGGCAGCAGCCGGGCTGGGGCTGGCGCGACCCGCGCAGCGAGTTCGAGAACCTGTGGTCCGAGGTGGGCCGGTTCTTCCAGCAGGGCACCACGCCCACCGGCGAGCGGCCCTGGGCGCCCCTGGTCGAGGAGGAGGAGAGCGAGGACGCCTACCTGGTGCGGGCCGAGCTGCCCGGCATCCCGCGCGAGAGCGTCTCGGTGGAACTGGACGCCAACGAGCTGCACATCACCGGCGAACTCGAGGAGGAGCACCACGGGAAGGTGCTCAGCCGCCGCACCGGCCGGTTCTCCTACCGCACCATGGTCCCGCACGACATCGACGACGAGGCGGTCTCGGCCGACCTGGCCGACGGGGTGCTCACGGTGCGCATCCCGAAGTCGCCCCAGGGCAAGCGGCGCACGATCGACATCAGCGCGCAGTAGGCCGACCGGGGCGCGGGCCCCTGGCTCGCGCCCCGGCGATCGCGCCGGGTACGGTCGGGCCCCATGAACAGACAGGTCAGCCCCGTGTTCCTGGGGCTCGTCACCGTCATGGGGGTGTCGGCCTGGGGCGTGTGGGCGGACTACGCGGCGAACACCGGCCTCGCGGTGTTCCTCTTCGTCGTCTCGGCCTGGATCGTCTCCCTGTGCCTGCACGAGTACGCGCACGCGCGCACCGCCCTGCACGGCGGCGACATATCCGTCGGGGCCAAGGGCTACCTCACCCTGAACCCCCTGAAGTACACCCACGCCCTGCTGAGCATCGTCCTGCCCGTGGCCTTCGTGATCATGGGCGGCATCGGCCTCCCCGGCGGCGCGGTCTTCATCGAGCGCGACCGCGTCCGCGGCCGGCTCAAGCACAGCCTGATCTCGGCGGCCGGACCGCTGGTCAACGCCGCCCTCGCCCTCGCCCTGGCCGCGCCCTTCCTCCTGGGCATGCTGGACGGCGCGCCGATCGCGTTCCGCTGCGCGCTGGCCTTCCTGGCGATGCTCCAGGTCACGGCCGCGATCCTCAACTTCCTGCCCGTGCCCGGCCTGGACGGCTACGGCGTCCTCGAACCGTGGCTCTCGCCCAAGGCCCGCCGCCAGATGGAGCCCTTCGCGCCCTTCGGTCTCCTCGCGGTCTTCGCCTGCCTGTGGATCCCGGAGGTCAACGCCGTCTTCTGGAACGGCATCGACACCGTGATGGAGGCCCTGGGCGTCTCCTGGCAGGAGGTCGCCTACGGGCTGGAGTACTTCCGCTTCTGGGAGGGCGAGCCCCAGAACGTCCTCATCCCCCGTTGACGCCGTTCGCCTCGGCCGCGGCCCGCTCCAGCCTGGCGCGGCGCACGTAGTACCAGGCCATGTTGGACGACAGCCCGGCCAGCAGGACCCAGACGATCCCCACCGGCCAGGCCCCCTTCGCGAAGGACACCACCGCCGCCACGACGGCGAGGCCGCAGACGACCAGGGCGAACAGGGGGAGTCGTCGGGTCGGGGACGAGGGGGCCATGGGGTCGGGCTCCAGAGGTTGCGGCGTTACGACGCTCCCATTGTCCCCCATCCGCCCACACCGCCCCCGCGCCGGGGGCGCGCCGTCCCGGTGCCCGCGCCGGGCCACCACCGCACCCCGGCCCCGTAAACCCTGGTGGTGCCCGTCCACCGGGCCCCTGGCAGGATCGGAGGCATGACCTCGAACGATGCTTCCGCGGACGCCCCGAAGAAGGCCCCCGCCAAGGACCCCTGGGAACTGCCGGACGTCTCAGGCCTGGTGGTCGGCGTGCTGGGCGGCACCGGTGACCAGGGCCGCGGCCTGGCGTACCGGCTGGCCCGGGCCGGCCAGAAGGTGATCCTCGGCTCACGGACCGCCGAGCGGGCGCGGGCCGCCGCCGAGGAACTGGGCCTGGGCGTGGAGGGCGCGGACAACGCCGAGTGCGCACGCCGCAGCGACGTGGTGATCGTCGCGGTGCCGTGGGAAGGGCATGCCGCGACGCTGGAGAGCCTGCGCGGGGAACTGGCGGGCAAGCTCGTCGTGGACTGCGTCAACCCGCTCGGCTTCGACAAGAAGGGCGCCTACGCCCTGAAGCCGGAGGAGGGCAGCGCCGCGGAGCAGGCGGCCGCCCTGCTGCCGGACTCGCGGGTGACCGCGGCCTTCCACCACCTGTCGGCCGTCCTGCTGCGGGATCCGCAGATCGAGGAGATCGAGACCGACGTGATGGTGCTGGGGGAGGTACGGGCCGACTGCGAGATCGTCCAGGCGCTGGCGGGGCGCATCCCGGGGATGCGCGGCGTGTTCGCCGGCCGGCTGCGCAACGCGCACCAGGTGGAGTCGCTGGTCGCCAACCTGATCTCGGTCAACCGGCGTTACAAGGCGCACGCGGGGGTGCGGCTCACCGACATCTGAGCGTGGGCCGGGTCCCGACGGCGGCCCGGCGCGAGCCCGGGGCGGCGCGGACCGTCGCCCCGGCGCGGGCGGACGGCGACCCGGCGCGGGCGCCGGGACGGCGCGCCCCGTCAGTCCGCGTCGCCCCGCGCGGCGGGATCGCTCCAGCGGGGGTCGTTCTCCCACTGGACGTTGCGTTCGCGGGCGGTCTCCATCGCGTGCTCGGCCTCGGTGCGGGAGGTGTACGGGCCCATGCGGTCCTTGGCCGGGCACTCGGGCCCCTCCTCCACCTTGCGGTGCTCCAGGCAGTAGAACCACTCGCCGGGCTTGCCGGTCGCCTTGCGCTTGAAGAGTGCCATGTGATCCATGCTGCCCCGCCTGGGCGCCGCCTACCGCGGTTAGACTCGCGCACATGTCTGGCCAGTCGCTCCTCGTTCCCGGCACCCTCTCCCCGCACCGCAACGTGCCCGCCTCGATCCCCCGCCCGGAGTACGTGGGCAAGGACGCCCCCACGCCGTACACCGGCCCCGAGGTGCAGGACTCCGAAACGGTCGAGAAGATGCGGATCGCGGGGCGGATCGCCGCCCGCGCCATGGCGGAGGCCGCGCGGCACATCGCCCCCGGCGTGACCACCGACAAGCTCGACGAGGTCGCGCACGAGTACCTGTGCGACCACGGCGCCTACCCCTCGACGCTGGGGTACCGGAAGTTCCCCAAGTCGCTGTGCACCTCGGTCAACGAGGTCATCTGCCACGGCATCCCGGACTCCACCGTCCTGCGCGACGGCGACATCGTGAACCTGGACGTGACCGCGTACGTCCACGGTGTGCACGGCGACAACAACGCCACCTACCTGTGCGGGGACGTGGACGAGGAGTCGCGGCTGCTGGTGGAGCGGACGCGCGAGTCGCTGAACCGCGCGATCAAGGCGGTGCGGCCGGGCCGGCAGATCAACGTCATCGGGCGGGTCATCGAGTCGTACGCCAAGCGCTTCGGGTACGGGGTGGTGCGCGACTTCACCGGGCACGGCATCAACAGCTCGTTCCACTCCGGCCTGATCATCCCCCACTACGACGACCCCCGGGCGACGACGGTGATGAAGCCCGGCATGACGTTCACCATCGAGCCGATGCTGACGCTGGGCACGCACGAGTGGGAGATGTGGCAGGACGGCTGGACGGTGGTGACCAAGGACCGGAAGCGGACGGCTCAGTTCGAGCACACGCTCGTGGTCACCGACTCGGGGGCCGAGATCCTGACGCTCCCCTGACGGTTTTCCGACAAACTGTCGGCAAGACGTTGACCTGCGGGCCCGGTCGGCGAGAATCGGTCGGGTCCGGCGGCATCCCGGTGGTGCCGTCCTCTCACGCCGTCTGGTCCCCGGAGGCCCGCCTTGGTCGCGTCCGCCACGACTCCGTTCTCCGTCCTCATCCGCGAGGCCTCCCGGCAGCAGCACACGGAGGCGGAGGGGTCCGCGTTCATGGGCGCCCTGCTGGGCGGCAGGCTGGGGGTGGAGGCCTACCGGCGCTACACCGAGCAGCTGTGGTTCGTCTACCGCGCGCTGGAGGACGGGGCCGAGGGACTGGCCGGTGATCCGGTGGCAGGACCGTTCCTGCGGCCCGAGCTGGCCCGCACCGCCCCCCTGGAGCGCGACCTGACCCATCTGCACGGCGGGGAGGGCTGGCGCGGATCGCTGGTCCCGCTGCCCGCTACGGCCGCGTACGCCGGGCGGATCGCCCGCCTGGTCCGCGAGTGGCCGGGCGGCTACGTCGCGCACCACTACACCCGCTACCTGGGCGATCTGTCCGGCGGCCAGATCATCCGGGGGAAGGCCGAGAAGGCCTGGGGCTTCGCGCGCAAGGGCGACGGCGTGCGCTTCTACGTCTTCGAGGGGATCGACAACCCGGCCGCGTTCAAGCGCGAGTACCGGGCGGCGCTGGACGCGGTGCCGGTGGACGATCTGGAGAAGCAGCGGATCGCCGAGGAGTGCCGGCGGGCCTTCGCGCTGAACACCGCCGTCTTCCGCGAGCTGGGCGAGGAGTTCCCGCTCAGCGCCTGACGGATCCGGAACCGATCCGTGTCACACCCCTTGACGCGGCATCGGCGTCGGCGGTTGGTTGGGAGCGCTTCCACACCAGACCGCGAGGTGCTCGCCCCTCGCCGGTCTGACATCGTTGTCAGCCACACGGCTCACTGGAGTGAGAGATGAGACCACGCACCACCCGCAGGGCCGCCGCCTCGGGCGCCCTCCTCGGCTTACTGCTGCCGCTGACCGGCCTGGGCCAGGCCGCGCAGGCCGCGTCCGGGGCCACCGGGAGCGCTGCCGCCACCGGCCTCCACGTCAGCGGCGGGCGCCTGCTGGAGGCCAACGGGAACGACTTCGTGATGCGGGGCGTCAACCACGCCCACACCTGGTACACCGGCGAGCTCGACTCCCTGGCCCACATCAAGGCCAAGGGCGCCAACACCGTGCGGGTCGTGCTCAGCAGCGGCGACCGCTGGACGCGCAACGACGCCTCCGACGTGGCGAACGTCGTCTCCGAGTGCAAGGCCAACCGGCTGATCTGCGTGCTGGAGGTGCACGACACCACCGGCTACGGCGAGCAGAGCGGCGCGGCCTCCCTGGACCGGGCGGCGGACTACTGGATCGGCGTCAAGAGCGCGCTGGAGGGCCAGGAGGACTACATCGTCGTCAACATCGGCAACGAGCCGCACGGCAACAGCGGCTACCAGAGCTGGGCCGACGACACCAGGGGCGCCATCCGGAAGCTGCGCGACGCCGGGTTCGACCACGCCCTGATGGTCGACGCCCCCAACTGGGGCCAGGACTGGTCGTTCACCATGCGCGACAACGCCGAGTCGGTCTTCGCCGCCGACCCCGACCGCAACACCGTGTTCTCCATCCACATGTACGGCGTCTTCGACACCGCCGCCGAGGTGCGCGACTACCTGGGCCGCTTCGTCGACGCCGGACTGCCGATCCTGGTGGGCGAGTTCGGTCACGACCACAGTGACGGCAACCCGGACGAGGACGCGATCCTGGCCACCGCCGAGCAGCTCGGCCTGGGCTACCTGGGCTGGTCCTGGAGCGGCAACGGCGGCGGCGTGGAGTACCTGGACATGGTCGAGGGCTTCGACCCGGACGCCATGACGAGCTGGGGCGAGCGCCTGTTCAACGGCGCGAACGGCATCGCCGCGACCGCGGAGGAGGCCACCGTCTACGGCGGCTCCGGCGGCCCGGGCGACACCACCGCCCCCACCCGGCCGGGCGCCCCGGCGGCCTCCGGGGTGACCTCCACCGGCGTCACCCTGTCCTGGGCGGCCTCCTCCGACGACACCGGGGTGACCGGTTACGACGTGGTGCGCGTCGACGGCTCCTCCGAGACGGCCGTGCGGAGCGTCGCGGGCACCTCGGCGCAGATCACCGGTCTGACGGCCGGCACCTCCTACACCTTCGCCGTGTACGCGCGGGACGCGGCGGGCAACCGCTCCGAGCGCTCGGCGGCGGTGAACGTCACCACGGGCCAGGGCGGCGGCGACCCCGCGCCGGGCTCCTGCTCGGTCGCCTACCGGATCGTCGGCCAGTGGCAGGGCGGCTTCCAGGGCGAGGTGACCGTCCGCAACACCGGCTCCTCCGCGATCGGCGGCTGGACGCTGGGCTGGCGGTTCGCCGACGGCCAGACCATCACCAACATGTGGGGCGGCACCCCGAGGCAGAGCGGGGCGTCCGTCACCGTCGAGCCCGCCTCGTACACCGCGAACATCCCGGCGGGCGGCTCGGTGACCATCGGCTTCACCGGCACCTGGAGGGGCGGCAACACCGCCCCCGACGCGTTCACGCTCGACGGCGCCGCCTGCGCGGCGCCCTGACGCCGGCCGTGACGCGCGACGCCGTGCGGCCGGTGTGACGGCTTCCGGCCCCGCCCCGCGGACCGCCGCGGGGCGGGGCCGGACCCGTCCCGTCGTCCGGCCCCCGCGGGGCACCGGTAGGGTTCGGGCCGAAAGCCTCGTGATGGTCCGGGAGGGGTCGAGGAGAGTGCGGACGAAGGCGCGTGGGCTCAGGGGCGCGGTGGCGCTGGCGGCGGTGCTGGCCGGGCTGGCGGTGCTGCCGGGCTGTGTCACGGTGCACGGTGAGAGGGCCGTGGTCCCGGCGGTGACCGAGGCGGAGGCCGCCAAGGTCCTCGACCACTTCACCGAGACCAACAACGAGGCCAACCGCACCCACGACGCCTCCCTGAACGCCACCATCGAGACGGGTGCGCTGGGCGCCGTCGACCAGGCCGGGCTGCGGGCCCGCCGCGCCGTCCACCCCGACGGCAGCCCGGACCACCGGGAGCTGGAGCTGACCGACGCCCGCTTCCTGATACCGCGGCAGGCCGGCTGGCCGAAGTTCTTCGTCGCCGACACCGCCTCCAGCCAGAGCCCCGGCAAGCGCTGGCTGCTGGTCTTCACCAGGAACGGCGTCGAGGAGAAGTGGAAGGCGTCCTACCTGTCGGTGCTGGACGCCTCCGCCGTGCCGGAGTTCGCCGAGGACGGCCAGGGCCACGCGCGGGCCGTCCCCGCGGGCGCGTCGGCCCGGCTGGCCGTCGCGCCGAAGGACCTGGGCAAGGCGTACACGGACTATCTGCGCGAGGGCGGCGACACCTTCGCCGACGGCCCGGCGACCAGCGCCCTGCGCCAGGAGCGGAGGAAGACGGCTGCGAGCCCGGGCGCCCGCACCCAGTGGGCCGACCTCCCGGCCCGGGACGCGCGGTTCGCGCCGGTGGGGCTGCGCACCGAGGACGGCGGGGCGCTGGTCTTCTTCACCACCCACCACCAGATGCGGCAGACCGTGCCCCAGGGCTACAAGCCGCAGGTCAAGGACCCCTATGTCAAGGCCCTGATGGAGGGCACGCCGCGGCAGTCGGTGACGTACGTCCGCCTCGGCCTCCAGGCGGCGGCGGTGCCCCCCGCCGACGCCGGGGACCCGAGGGTCACGCTGGTGTACCGCCTCCAGCGTCTGACGGGCGCCAAGGGGGAGTGATCCCGGCGGCGGCCCGGGGCGCGCGGCGCCGCCGGTCCGCGCGCCGCGGCGCACCGGCTCGGTGCGCCTGCTCGGTGCGCCGGATCAGCGCACCGGCTCAGCGCACCGGCCAGGGAGCGGTGTGGTCCGGCTCCTCCTGCGCGTGCGCGGCGCACGCGTCCGTCAGCGCCTCCAGCATCGTCAGCGGGTCGGGCAGCGGGCGCTCGGGGGCGCGCAGCCAGCCCACCGCCGATTCGGAGTCGTCGCCGGGCAGCCGGGCGGGGGGTACGAGCACATAGCTGCCGCGGCAGTGCCACCGCAGGCCCGGGTGGTCGTCCAGGGTCTCGGGATGGCAGTCCAGCTCGCACGGCCACCACTCGTCCTCGTCGTCCGGGGTGCCGCGGGTGGCGGTGAAGAACAGCATCCGCCCCGACCAGGGGTCGGTGCCGCACACCGCCACCGGCCCGACCTCGACGCCCTCGGCCTCCAGCCGCTCCAGCGCGGCCCGTCCCGCGCCCACGGGCACGTCCAGCACGTCGTGGGTGCGGCCGGTGGCGGTGACGAAGTTGGCCGCCGGCTGGCCGGCGGCCCAGCGGGCGATCTGCTCGGGGTCGGTGGTGGCCTGCGTCTGCCAGGCGAAGGAGACCGGGTGCCGGCCGGGGGTGGGGCAGCCGATCCGGTCGCAGGAGCAGCCGTAGCCCTCGGGGTGCGCGGCGGGCGCCAGGGGGAAGCCCGCGGCGGCGGCCGTCAGCAGCAGGTCCTCCCGGAGGCGGGCCGCTTCCTGCACGGCGCTCGCGTGCGCACCGCCGCGGGAGCGTCGGCGCAGCCACCGGGAGAATCTGCTTTCGCGTTCCATCGGACTCCTAGTGCGGGAACCACCGGCCTCGGCCTGTGGGGGAATCACTTCCCTGGTTTGCGGTGCTTTCGGCCAGTCTCGCAAGGCATCGGGGCGGTCCGGACCGCGACCTCCGGGGTGGGGACCCCCTCCTCGCGGGAGGGGAGCGGAGGTCGCGTACCGCTCCACTCGCGACCAGAGCCGTGGGCTTCGAGGGTACGAAACCGAGCGCCTTCGGCCGGGCGGAATCCGCGGATCCCGGGCGGCCGTTTCCATCCTGCTCCTTCCGCGCCGCCGATGAGTAATCGAACGGCGGTCGCGATGGTCACAGCCCGCGCGCCCCGCCGGGCGGCGGTTCTGCGCCGTACAGCGGAAATCCTCCTCCAGGACGGGACACGGAGGCCCGGCCGGGTGGACCATGTGCTGACACAGCGCGACACCTCCGGTACACAGCGATCCTGTGAGGAGCCCTCCGTGTACACACCCCGCCGCTATCTGATGTGCCCACCGGCGTACTTCGCGGTCACCTACTCCATCAACCCGTGGATGGACCCCGCCAAGCCGGTGGACCTCCCGCTGGCCGTGGCCCAGTGGGAGTCCCTGCGCGACACCTACCGCGCGCTCGGCCACACCGTCGAGGAACTGGTGCCCGACCCGGAGCTGCCCGACATGGTGTACGCCGCCAACGGCGCGCTCGTCGTCGACGGCCGGGTGCTGGGCGCCCGCTTCGCCCACCCGGAGCGGGCGCGGGAGGCCGCGGTGCACCGGGATTGGTACCGGGAGCGGGGCTTCACGGAGGTGCGCGAGCCGGAGCACGTCAACGAGGGCGAGGGCGACTTCGCCGTCACGGCCTCCTGGCTGCTGGCCGGGCGCGGCTTCCGCAGCAGTCCGCTGTCCCACCCGGAGGCGCAGGAGTTCTTCGGCCGCCCGGTCGTCGGCCTGGATCTGGTGGACCCGCGCTTCTACCACCTGGACACGGCGCTGTGCGTGCTGGACGACACCCGCGACGACGCCGTCATGTACTACCCGGGGGCGTTCTCGCCCGGCAGCCGGGCGGTGCTGGCCCGGCTCTTCCCCGACGCGATCACCGCCGGGGAGGAGGACGCCCGCGCCTTCGGCCTGAACGCGGTCAGCGACGGGCGCCACGTGCTGCTGCCCCAGGAGGCGGTGGGGCTGTTCGGGCCGCTGCGCGAGCGCGGTTACGAGCCGGTCGGCGTCGATCTGGGCGAGCTGCTCAAGGGCGGCGGCAGTGTGAAGTGCTGCACCGCTGAGCTGCGCGGCTGATCCGGGCCGCGGGCCGGCGCGGAGGCGGGGCCAGGCGGGCGGGGCGCGGGCGGCCGGCCGCCCCGCCTCCGGCGCC
>NZ_JBKJFM010000141.1:0-16311 GCF_046614825.1 Streptomyces nanhaiensis | reverse complement strand
CCATGCCGGGGATCGGCCCGGGGTCGAGGCTGCCGAGGTCGGGCACGGGCGCGTGGCGCGGGGCGGCCAGCCGCACCCGTACCGCGTCCACCAGCGCCTCGCGCACCCCGGCGACCGCCGCCTCCGCGTCCACCGGGGGCGCGGCGACGACGGTGGGCACGGCGGGTTCGTAGCTGACGGTCTCGCGGCTGCGGCCGTCGCGCATGACCAGCGCGTGGCCGGGAGCCACGCGGCGCACCCCCGCGTACGGCGTGCCGTCGCCGAGGGCCTCGGGCGCGTCGGGGCAGGCGAGGAGGGCGGCGAGGTGTCCGACGTCGAGCTGCGCCTCGATCAGGTCGGCCAGCGGCAGCGCGGCGGTGGCGTAGGCGGTGCCGCCCGCCCACGGGGTGTGGAAGACGGGCCGGGCGCCGGCGAGGTCGGTGGTGACGGTGACGCGGCGGCCGACGCGTACGACGGCGGTGTAGCTGCCGGGCCAGGCGGTCAGGTGGCGCAGGGCGCCGCCGCGGGCGGCGAACAGTCCGATGCGCAGTTGCTCGTCGGAGGCCCCGCAGGAGCCCAGCACCGCGAGTCTGCCGCCGCCGTCGGCCTCGACCAGGCGCACCTCGTCGGGCCGCCAGTCGCCGACCGCCCACAGCGGGTCGGGGCCGTCCCACAACTGCCTTGCGCCCACCGGCTGGATCGTCTGCCCCGGTCTGGCCGCGCCGCCCGCGCCGGAGGCGTGGTCTGCGGCCCATCCCACCAACCACCGCATCGTCGCCTCCGCATGGCCCCGTGACTCGGTAACTCGCCGTCGGCGGCGGCCGATCGGTGGCGGGTCACCGTCGGCGGCCGTCAACCGCCGTCGCTGCGGACCATGCTGCCACGGGATGGGCGTACGGGAGGCGCAGGGGGACGCGGACACACGGAAGTCGGCGCCGGACCCCGGCGCCGTACCGGCCCGCCGGACGACTCCGCCGGGAGCGGCGTCATTCGGCCAAATATTTGCCGTGAGATATGCCTAATGAATCATCGTCGGCATCTCGTCGGCGCACCGTCGGCTTGCCGCCGGCACTTCCCCGGCGCTTCGCCGGCAGCCCGGGAGGCTTCGTCACCTCCCGGACCGGACCGCCGTCCGCGGGGAATGGGACGACGGCATTCCCCCAGCCCACCGGTACCAGTGCGGTGGGCCGACCCACGCAGCATCCATGGAAACGCCTCCTCCGCGGGCCGCACAGAGCGCACGGACAGGCGCATCGGCACACACCCGGAGCACACGCCAGGGGGGCATGCGCGGTGCGGTTTGGAGTGTCCGTCGGCGCCCCGCGCGCCGTTCGCGCGCCGCCGGTCCGCGCTCCGCGGAGCCTGCACGAATCCCGCCATCCCGGAAGACGGCCCTTAACGGTAGGGATGCGGCGAACTACGCTGGGTTGACGAATGCCCCGTGTGCGCGGCACGGGGTGGCCGTCGGTGTGTGTCAGGGGTGCGCATGTCCAGGGAGCCACGCGGGCCGAACGAGAAACTCGGTGCCGTCCTCGCCCTCGCCGGAATCAGCAACGCCGGGCTCGCCCGCCGGGTCAACGACCTGGGAGCGCAGAGAGGACTGACACTCCGCTACGACAAGACGTCGGTCGCCCGCTGGGTGTCCAAGGGCATGGTGCCGCAGGGCGTGGCCCCCCATCTGATCGCCGCCGCGATCGGCAGCAAGCTGGGGCGTCCCGTCCCGCTGCACGAGATCGGCCTGGCGGACGCCGACCCGGCCCCGGAGGTCGGCCTGGCCTTCCCCCGCGACGTCGGCGCGGCCGTGCGGTCTGCCACCGAGCTGTACCGGCTGGATCCGGCCGGGCGGCGCGGCGCGGGCGGGGGCGTGTGGCAGTCGCTGGCGGGCTCGTTCTCGGTGAGCGCCTACGCCGTGCCCACCTCGCGCTGGCTCATCAAGCCCGCCGACAGCTCGGTGGCGCGGGACGCGTCGGCACTGGCCGGGACTGCCGGAATCGTCCCGGCCGGGCCCGGGACCGCGGGCGCGGGCCCGCTGTCCGGCCCCGCCGACGAGCAGCGCCCGCACCCGCCCGTCCCGACCTCCCTGCGCGTGGGCCACAGCGATGTGGCCAAGCTGCGGGAGGCCGCCCAGGAGGCCCGGCGCTGGGACTCCAAGTACGGCGGGGGCGACTGGCGTTCGTCGATGGTGCCCGAGTGCCTGCGGGTGGACGCCACCCCGCTGCTGCTGGGTTCCTACAGCGACGAGGTGGGGCGCTCGCTGTTCGGGGCAACCGCCGAACTGACGCGCCTGGCCGGATGGATGGCCTTCGACACCGGTCAGCAGGAGGCCGCGCAGCGCTACTACATCCAGGCCCTGCGGCTGGCCCGGGCGGCGGCGGACGTGCCGCTGGGCGGGTACGTGCTGGCGTCGATGTCGCTGCAGGCGACGTACCGCGGCTTCGCCGACGAGGGCGTGGACCTGGCGCAGGCGGCGCTGGAGCGCAACCGCGGCCTGGCCACGGCCCGCACGATGAGCTTCTTCCACCTGGTCGAGGCCCGCGCCCTGGCCAAGGCCGGCGACTCGGCGGCCTGCGGCACCTCGCTGGCGGCGGCCGAGGGCTGGCTGGAGCGTTCCCGCGACGGCGACCCGGACCCGTCCTGGCTCGACTTCTACTCCTACGACCGCCTCGCCGCCGACGCCGCCGAGTGCTACCGCGACCTGAAGGCCCCGCGCCAGGTGCGCCGCTTCACCGAGCAGGCGCTGTCGCGGCCGACGGAGGAGTTCGTCCGCTCGCACGGCCTGCGGCTGGTGGTGTCGGCGGTCGCGGAGCTGGAGTCGGGCAACCTGGACGCGGCCTGCGCGGCGGGCACGCGGGCGGTGGAGGTCGCCGGGCGCATCTCCTCGGCGCGGACGACCGAGTACGTGCGGGACCTGCTGCACCGGCTGGAGCCGTACGGCGACGAGCCGCGCGTGGCGGAGCTGCGGGAGCGGGCGCGCCCGCTGCTCGCCGCGCCGGCGTGACACGGCGCCCCGGCCCGCCGCGCTCACCGCACCCGCCCCGTCCGCCTCGCCTGCCCCCTCCGCCCCCTCCGCCTCGCTCGCGGGAGCGGGGAGGGCCGGCGGGCGCCGTACGTCCGGTGCGGGCGGCACGTCCGGTGCGCCCGGGGGCGGGCCGTACGGGCCTCCCCCATGATCCGTTCACATCTCCGGCGCGCGGCCGGACGGTTGTCCGCCGGCGGTCCGGGCCATGATGGATGACGTGTCCACTGTCTCCTCGGCCGCCTCCTCACCCTCCCCTTCCCCGTCCGGCCGCGCGCCGGGCGGCCGGCGGGCGGCGTACGACTGCGACGTGCTGGTGGTCGGCGGCGGGATCGTCGGCCTGTCGACGGCGTACGCGCTCACCCGCGCCCGGCCCGGTACGCGGGTGGTGGTGCTGGAGAAGGAGGCCGGCCCGGCCCTGCACCAGACCGGCCGCAACAGCGGGGTGATCCACAGCGGCGTCTACTACCGCCCCGGTTCGCTCAAGGCACGCTTCGCGGTGCGGGGCGCGACGGAGATGGTCAAGTTCTGCGCGGAGCACGGCATCGCGCACCGGGTGACGGGGAAGCTGATCGTCGCCACCGAGCGCGCGGAGCTGCCCCGGCTGCACGCGCTGGTGCAGCGCGGCCGGGAGAACGGCATCCCGGTGCGCGAGCTGGGCCCGGCCCAGATCGCCGAGTACGAGCCCCACGTGAACGGCCTGGCGGCCATCCACGTGGCCACCACCGGCGTCTGCGACTACGGCGCGGTCGCCGCCGAGCTGGCCCGCCTGGTGGAGGCGGCCGGCGCCGAGGTGCGCACCGGCGCCGAGGTCACCGCCGTGGACCGCCGCCCGGGTGTGGGCGTGGCCGTCCGTACGGCCGCGGGCGCGGTGGTGCGGGCCCGCGCCATGGTCAACTGCGCGGGGCTGCACTGCGACCGGGTGGCCCGTCTGGCGGGCGACGCGCCGCCGGTGCGGATCGTGCCGTTCCGCGGGGAGTACCACGAGCTGGCCCCGGAGCGCGGCTCCCTGGTGCGGGGCCTGGTCTACCCGGTGCCGGATCCGGCGTTCCCGTTCCTGGGCGTCCACCTCACGCGCGGCATCGACGGCTCGGTCCACATCGGCCCCAACGCCGTGCCCGCCCTGGCCCGCGAGGGCTACCGCCGGCGCACCGCCGACGCCCGCGACCTCGCGGGGACGCTGGGCTGGCCCGGCTTCTGGCACATCGCCCGCCGCCACTGGCGCTACGGGGCCGGGGAGCTGCGCCGCTCGCTGTCGAAGGCGGCCTTCACCGAGGCGGTGCGCCGGCTGCTGCCGGAGGTGGAGGCCGCCGATCTGCGCCCCGCCCCGGCCGGGGTGCGGGCCCAGGCGGTCGGGCGGGACGGCACGCTGGTCGACGACTTCCTGATCACCGAGGCCCCGCACACCGTCCACGTCCTCAACGCGCCCTCCCCCGCGGCGACGGCGTCCCTGCCGATCGGCCGCGAGGTGGCGCGGCGGGCGCTGGCGGCGCTGGACGCCGCGCGCTGAGACCCGCCCGGGTGCGGCCCCGCTGTCCGGGGCCGCGACCGTCCCGGGACCGCGGCAGCCCGGAGCCGCGGCGGCCCTACGGCTTGCGCGCGAGCCCGCCGTACACGGCCGTCTCCGGCCCCGGCTCGCCCTCCGGCCGCCACCGCGAGCACGAGACGACACCGGGCTCCAGCAGCTCCAGCCCCTCGAAGAAGTCCGCGATCTCCTCCGGGCTGCGCGGGGTGTAGGGGGTGGCGGTGCCCCGGGCGTTGTGGTTCTCGATGGCCTGGACGTAGACCGGGTCGGCGGTGGAGCCGTCGTTCAGGCCGAGGAAGCTGCCCGGCGGCAGGGCGTCGACCAGCCGCCGCACCACCGCGCGGGCCTCGTCGTGGTCGGGGACCAGGCCCAGGATGCCCATGAGCATCAGCCCGACCGGGCGAGAGAAGTCCAGCGTCCGCGCGGCCTCGGCCAGGATGCGGTCGGGGTCGCGGACGTCGGCGTCGATGTAGTCGCACGCGCCCTCGGGGGAGCTGGTGAGCAGGGCACGGGCGTGCACAAGCACCAGGGGGTCGTTGTCGACGTAGACGATCCGGGACCCGGGTGCGGTGCGCTGGGCGACCTCGTGGGTGTTGTCCCTGGTCGGCAGGCCGGTGCCGATGTCCAGGAACTGCCGGATCCCCTCCTGCCCGGCCAGGTGCGTCACCACGCGCCCGATGAAGGCGCGGGAGGTGCGGGTGATGTCGCGCATGCCGGGGAAGGCCGCCAGGACCTTCTCGGCGGCGTCCGCGTCGACCTCGTAGTAGTCCTTGCCGCCCGCCAGGTAGTTCCAGATCCGGGCCGAGTGGGGCCGGGAGCTGTCGATCCCGCTCCCGCCGCCCGGCCGCGCGGCGCCGTCCGCCGTTCCGTCCGCCGTTCCGTCCGCCATCCCGTCCGCCTCCTCGGTGCCGACCGTCAGGGGCACACGATCCCACACGGCGTCAGCCCCCACCCACCCCCGGGCCGCGGTGGGATCCTCCCCGGTCCGGCCCTCCGCTGCCGCCGGGGTCCGCGCCGGGCGGCCGTAGACTCGTACGCACTGTGTCCGAGAAAACCCCCCAGCCCACCGAAGTGGCAGAAGCACCCGAAACGCGCCCCGGAGTGCCCGGAGCGCTCGCGGCCCCCGCACGGGACGCGCGGAGCGCGCAGAACTCCCAGAGCGCGCAGAGCGCCATGTTCCCCGACGGCACCGGCCCCTCCGCCAACCCTGTCGGGGACCGCCACGAGCGCCGCATCCGCAGCTTCCAGCCGCGCCGCAGCCGCGTCACCGCCGCCCAGCGGGACGCGCTGCTGCGGCTGTGGCCGGAGTGGGGCGTGGAGATCGACGGCGACCGCCGCCTCGACCTCGACGAACTCTTCGACACCCTCCCGCCCGGCTCGCCGGTGGTCCTGGAGATCGGTTTCGGCATGGGCGAGGCCACCGTGCGGATGGCCGCCGACGACCCCGCCACCGGCATCCTCGCCGCCGACGTCCACACCCCCGGCCAGGGCAACCTGCTGGGGCAGGCCGAACGGCAGGGGCTGTCCAACGTCCGGGTCGCCAACGGCGACGCGATCATCCTGCTGCGCGAGATGCTCGCCCCCGGCTCCCTCGCCGGGATCCGCGTCTTCTTCCCGGACCCGTGGCCCAAGAAGCGCCACCACAAGCGCCGCATCGTCCAGCCGGAGTTCGTGGAGCTGGCCGCCTCCCGGCTGCGGCCGGGCGGACTGCTGCACTGCGCCACCGACTGGGAGCCCTACGCCGAGCAGATGCTCCAGGTCCTCACCGACTGCCCGGCCCTGGAGAACACGCAGGCGGACGGCGGCTTCGCGCCGCGCCCGGACTTCCGGCCGCTGACCCGCTTCGAGCGGCAGGGCCTGGACAAGGGCCACGTTGTCCGCGACCTCCTCTTCCGCCGTCTCCCCTGACGGGGCCGGCGGCCGGCCGGGCCGGCGTACGGACTGTCGGTGCCTGCTGATAGAACGGCCGGCACCGGCCGCCGATACCGGGCGACCGCCGAGACGAGGAGGGGAGCGCCCGTGGCCGACGCCATCGCGGAGCAGTCCACCGGACGGCCCGCCGCGCAGGGTACGGCACCGGCCCCGGGCCTGTACGAGCAGTTGGTCACCGCACGTCTGGAGGAGCGGCTACGGGCGCTGGACGGCGGCGAGTGGCGCGCCGTCGAGGAGAAGGTGGGCGAGCAGTCCTCGCCCCATGTCCTGGCCCGGCACATAGCCGAGGCCGTCCGCCGCGTGCTGGAATCACTGCCCTCCGAGGAGGAACGGGTCGGCGAGGCCAACCGGATCCTGGACGCACTGGCGACCAGGGAGGGCGCCGAGGAGTGGATCGACCGCGTCGCCGAGGGCCCGAGGCAGCTCGTCGCCGTCGCCCGGCAGCAGGCCCAGGGCGTCTACGAGCTCCGCCGCCCCTCGATCCCGCTGTCCGACGCCGCCCTGATCACCAACGCTCCCGAGGACCCCGGTCTGGGCCACGAGCTGCGTGCCGAGCTCGCCACGGCCGACCGCGTCGACCTGCTGTGCGCCTTCGTCAAGTGGCACGGACTGCGGGTGCTGGAGGACTCCCTGCGGGAGGCCGCCGAGCGGAATGTGCCCATCCGCGTCATCACCACCACCTACATCGGCGCCACCGAGCGGCATGCGCTCGACCGCCTGGCGAAGCGCTTCGGTGCCGAGGTGCGGGTCAACTACGAGCTGCGCTCCACCCGGCTGCACGCCAAGGCGTGGCTGTTCCGCCGCGGCAGCGGCTTCGACACGGCCTACGTCGGCAGCTCCAACCTCTCGCGGGCCGCCCTGCTGGACGGCCTGGAGTGGAACGTCAGGCTGTCGTCGGTGGCGACGCCCGCGGTGCTGAGGAAGTTCGAGGCGACCTTCGACTCCTACTGGAGCGATCCCGCCTTCGAGCCCTACGACCCCGACAGCGAGGCCGACGTCTCGCGGCTCGACGAGGCGCTCGCACAGGCCGGGGGCAGGAGACCGCAGGGTGACACCCGGGCCGTCACTCTCTCCGGGTTGGAGGTCCGCCCCTTCCCGCACCAGCAGGACATGCTGGAGCGGCTCCGGATCGAGCGCGCCGTCCACGGCCGCCACCGCAACCTGCTGGTGGCCGCCACCGGCACGGGCAAGACCGTCATGGCCGCCCTCGACTACCGGGCCTTGCGGCGGGAGCTCGGGCGCGACCTCAGACTGCTCTTCGTCGCCCATCGCCAGGAGATCCTGAAGCAGTCGCTGCGCACCTACCAGGACGTGCTGACCGACGGGAACTTCGGCTCACTGTTCACCGGCGGCGAGGTCCCCCGCGACTGGCGGCACGTCTTCGCCAGTGTCCAGTCGCTGTCGAGACCCGCCGCCCTGGCACGCCTGGCGCCGGACCACTTCGACGTCGTGGTGATCGACGAGTTCCACCACGCCACGGCCGCCACCTACCGGCGCGTCATCGATCACTTCCGGCCCACCGAGCTCCTGGGGCTGACCGCCACCCCGGAGCGCATGGACGGGCGCAACGTCCAGGACGAGTTCTTCGACGGCCGCATCGCAGCCGAGCTGCGGCTGTGGGAGGCGCTGGAGAACGAACTGCTCTCCCCCTTCCACTACTTCGGCATCGCCGACACCACGGACCTGGAGTCGGTCACCTGGAAGCGCGGGGCGTACGACACCGGCGAGCTCGACAACCTCCTCACCGGCGACCACGCCCGGGCCAGGCTCATCGTCGGCGCCGTGCTGGACAAGGTGGCCGACCCCGGCTCCATGCGGGCGCTGGGCTTCTGCGTCTCCGTCAGGCACGCGCGCTTCATGGCGGACTCCTTCGACCGGGCGGGCATCGCGGCGAAGGCCGTCGACGGCTCCACCCCGGACGCCGAGCGCGCCGAGGCCCTGGCGGGGCTGCGCGACGGCAGGATCCAGGTGCTGTTCTCCGTCGACCTGTTCAACGAGGGCGTGGACATCCCGGACGTCGACACCCTGCTGCTCCTGCGCCCCACCTCCAGCGCCACCGTCTTCCTCCAGCAACTCGGACGCGGACTGCGCCGCACACAGGACAAAGCCGTGCTCACCGTGCTGGACTTCATCGGCCAGCACCGCCGGGAGTTCCGCTTCGAGGAGCGGTTCCGCGCGCTGACCGACCTCGGCCGCACCAGACTGCTCCGCCATGCAGAGGAGGACTTCCCCCAACTCCCCTCCGGCTGCCAGATCGTCCTCGACCGCAAGTCGAAGGAACGTGTCCTGGAGAACATCCGGAGCAACATCACCGTCAACGCCACCCGGCTCGCCCGCGAGATCGCCTCCTACGCCGAGCCAAGCCTCGGCTCCTACCTCCGCGAGAGCGGACGGGAGCCCAGGGACCTGTATCGGGGGAAGAACTCCTGGACCGGCCTGCTGCGCCGCGCCGGGCTCATATCCGGCGCGGCGCCGGACGGGGAAGCCGAGTTGCTCAGGCGCGCTTCGGCCTTCCTGCACGTGGACGACCCCGAGCGGGTGACCGCCTACACCCGCCTCCTCACCGACGGCGCCCCGCACTACGCGTCGCTGGCCCCGAGGGAGCAGGCGTACGCCCGGATGCTGTTCTTCTCCCTGTGGCCGGGCGGTGGGGGCTTCGACGACTACGGGGAGGGGTTGGAGTCCCTGCGCGGGCAGACCGCGTTCCGCGACGAGGTGCGCCAACTCCTGGGGTACAACCTGGAGCACACCGGGCACTACCCGATTCCGCTCGACGGCCCGCACGCCTCCGTCCCCCTGACAGTCCACGCCTTCTACAACCGCGAGGAGATCCTGACCGCCCTGGGCCAGGCGGATCTGGACGGCCTCAGGCCGGTCAACTTCCGCGAGGGGGTGCGCTGGTGCGAGAACCTGCGCACCGACGCCCTGCTCGTGACGCTGGAGAAGGACGAGAAGGACTTCTCCCCGCAGACGCGGTACAAGGACTACGCCCTGAGCCAGGAGCTGTTCCACTGGGAGTCCCAGAGCACCACCTCCGAGGCCTCCCCCACCGGGCGGCGCTACCGGCACCACCGGGAGCTCGGCACCCACGTCCTGCTCTTCGCCCGGCGCTTCAAGACGACGGACATGGGCGGCCCCGGACCCTGGATGCTGCTGGGCCCGGCCGAGTACGTGTCCCACAAGGGCAGCCGTCCGATGGGCGTCGTGTGGCGGCTCGCTCACCCGCTTCCGGCGGACGTGTGGACGCACACGGCCGTCGCGAGCGGTGCGTGACCGCCGAGGCCGTCAGTTCCACAGGCCGGCGTCCGCCGGCGTCGCCATCGCCTCGAAGCGCGTCTGTGCGTGGTCGAGTGCTGTGTCCGGGTCGTGGCCGTGGGCGCTCAGCCAGTGGAGGACGTCGGCGATCAGCCGTACGGCCGCGTCTTCGGTGACAACGCCGGTCAGACGGCCGGACGTCGGCTCCGTGCGGCCGTAGAGGTTGAGGAGCACGTCCGCTCCAACGGGGCGCGGATTTCCGGGCAGGTGCTCCGGGGCGCCGGGGGCGATGTCCAACTCGCACCACGTGACCTTGCCGTCCGCATGGAGGACTACACCCCAGTCGGCGGCCACCGCATCGAGCAGCGCCACGCCTCGTCCCGACTCCGCGTCGTCCGGGCTGGAGAGAAGGACGGGGATCCGGCGGGGGTCAGGGTCGGCCAACTCGATGCGGAGACGCCGCCCGCGAGCCGAGAAGCGCAGTGTGATCGACGCGCCCTCGCCGACGTGCAGGATGACGTTCGCGACCAGTTCGCTGACGCAGAGCTGGGCGGTCCCACACCCGCGCTGGACGTGGTCTATGTGGACATCCTCGGCGGTGGCCTGTTCATGGAGAAGCCGGAGGAACTGGAGCGCTATGGGTTGGCGTTCGAATACCTGCGAGCGCAGGCGCTGGACGTCTCGGCGTCGGCGGCCATCATCGAGCGAGCCTGCGAGGAGCTTTGATGCGACGGCAGTCCACAGACGGCTGGACCGAGTGGTTCAAGTCCTCGTACAGTGGCGCGGGAGCGACCGAGTGCGTGGAGGCGGCGTACGGGCCGGGGAGCGTGGCGGTGCGGGACAGCAAGGGGGCGGGCGGGCCCGTGCTGAGGTTTCCGGCGGGGGCGTGGGAAACGTTCCTGGAGGGTGTCAAGGCTCACGGCGGGCGCGGACGCGAACTCTGCTAGACAGGGCGCATGAGCCTCTACGACATCCCCCTGCGCACCCTGACCGGCGAGCCCACCACCCTCGGCGAGCACCGGGGCAAGGTGCTGCTGATCGTCAACGTCGCGTCCAAGTGCGGGCTGACCCCGCAGTACGAGGGCCTGGAGCGGCTGCAGAAGAAGTACGCCGACCGCGGGTTCACCGTGGTCGGCGTGCCGTGCAACCAGTTCATGGGCCAGGAGCCCGGCACCGCCGAGGAGATCGGGACGTTCTGCTCGGCCACCTACGGCGTCACCTTCCCGATGCTGGAGAAGATCGACGTCAACGGGGACGGCAGGCACCCGCTCTACGCCGAGCTGACGAAGCTGGCCGACGCCGAGGGGCAGGCCGGGGACGTGCAGTGGAACTTCGAGAAGTTCCTCATCGCGGCGGACGGCACCCCCGCCGCCCGGTTCCGCCCGCGCACCGAGCCGGAGGCGGACGAGGTCGTCGCCGCGATCGAGGAGCGGCTGCCCGCCTGATCCGGCAGTGGGCCGTTCACGGCCGGCGGCCGGTCCGCGCGGACCGGCCGCCGTGCCCGGGGCGCGCGGGGTTCACCGGGTTCGTCCGGCTCCCCGGGTTCAGGCGCGGCATGCGCGCGCTGCCCCAGGTGCCCAGCGCCACATGCGCCAGTGCGGCCCCCACCAGGACACCGTCGTACGAGGGGGTGTCCTCGTCCGTGGCGGGCTCGGCCGCGCCCTCGGGGTCGTGGAGTACGCGCAGGACGTCGCCCTCCGCCACGTGCCTTTCGCAGCCGCTGCCCTGCGTCAGGTCGGGGGAGACCTCCCTGCCGGAGAGGTCGCGCAGGACGCACCGGTCGGTCTTCCCGCTCCTCTTCTCCACGACCACGGCCTGCGTCCACCGCCCCCGCTCCCGCAGGCCGTCGTCGTGCCCGGCCTGCCCGGCGGTGACGCCCAGCACGACCCCGGTGAGGACGGGGAAGGCGAGCTGCCAGGCGGCCTTGCGCCGGTTCCACGGGACGGAGCGCGGTTCGAGTACGGGCACCAGCAGGGCCGCCAGCGGGATCAGGAGGCAGGCGGTCAGTGTGGCCGGGCCCCTCAGCCACCGGCTCAGCGGCGCGGCCGGGGCGAGGTAGGCCAGGGCCACCGCGGCAGTGGCGCACGCCGTGTGGAACACGAACCACCAGACCGTCCTGGTGAACCGCGGGGAGGAGCCCTCCCCCGTCGCCGCGCCGTTCGTGCCGGCCGCGCCGTTCGCCCTCGCCCTCGCCCTCGCCCTCGCCCTCGCCCCCATGGTCAGCCTCCGCCTCCCGCCGTACCGGTCGGAGCCGAGGCTAACGGCCGTCCGGGTGCCGGTGGGGAGGGCGGGCCGCTCCGAACCGGGGAGACCGGCCCGAGCCTCCTTGACTTCAAGGCGACTTCAACTGTGAAGGTGGTTCCGTGGCATGAGGGCACGCCATGCGACCGACGAGGAGGCACACCCATGTCCGTGACACCCGTACATCCCGACCCCGCCCGCCCCGAGGCCGGAGCCGTCCTCATCAGCGTCTGGGACGTCGGCACGCCCGAGCGGCAGCGGGCCGCCGCGGACGCCGTCGCCGCCGCCTGGGGGAAGCGGGAGTGGCCGACGCCGGACATGCTGTCGTACAGCGTCTACGCGGGGACCGACGGCCGGACGCTGCTGCACTACTCCCAGTGGACGGGTGAGGAGGCGTACGAGGAGTACGTGCGCACCCACCGGCAGGAGCGCAACGACGAGATCGACGACGCGGTGCCGGGGATCGAGCGGCTGCGGCTGACGCGCACCCGGCTCTACCGAAGCCTGCCGCGGGAGCGGAACGGACGGGAGCGGGGCGGGAGGCGGCCCGAGCCGGGGTGCGTGGTGGTCGTGGAAGTCGGGTTCGAGGGGCCGGACGAGGCGCGGCAGCGGGCGTGGGTGGACACCGTGGCCGCCGCGATCGAGGAGGACGGCGCCGGCGGTGGCCTGCCGCCCGGCGGCATCTCGGCCCACTTCCACCTGAGCACGGACGGCACACGCGTGGTCAACTACGCGGAGTGGGAGAGCGAGCAGGCGCACATCGACGCGCTGGAGGCGCCGGGCAGGGGCATCGGCTCGCCGTCTCCGCTGTGGGAGCGGGTGCGGAACTTCCCCGGGATGGTGAGCAACGACGTGGCGCGCTACCGGCTGCTGTTCTCCACCGAGCGCCCCGGGCAGCCGGCGGAGCGGGCCGCGGCGGCACGGCGGGCGTGACAGGCCCGGTGGGCACCTTGGGCAGCTTGGGCACCTTGGGCACTGCGGGCGCACGCGGGTGGGAGAGGACCGGCGGCCCTGGTGTCGGGGGGGATGAGCCACCAGGGCCGCCGGGGCGTGGAAACCGGCGTGCGGGGACGCGGGTGCGTGGCCCGCGGGCCGCCGGCCGGACCGCCGTCAGATGGACTGGCCCTTGCTCCGCAGCCAGGTCAGCGGGTCGATCGGGTCGCCGCCGCCGGGACGGACCTCCAGGTGGAGGTGCGCGCCGGTGGAGTTGCCGGTGGAGCCGACGCGGCCGATGACGTCGCCGGTGGTCACCTTGCCGGTGGTGACGGTCATGGAGGACAGGTGGCAGTACCAGATCTCGGTGCCGTCGTCGAGCCTGAGGATGATGCGGTAGCCGTAGGAGCCCGCCCAGCCCGCCTCGACGATCTCGCCGCTGTGCACCGCCTTGACCGGGGTGCCGGTGGGGGCCGCGAAGTCCAGGCCGGTGTGGTTGTTGGCCCACATCGAGCCGGACTGGCCGTAGGTGGAGGTGATCTGGTACGAGGTGAGGGGGAGGGTGTAGCTGGCCGCGAGCTTGGCCAGGCGCTCGGCCTCGGCCTTGCGCGCCGCCTCCTCGGCGGCCTTGCGCTTGCGCTCGGCCTCCTCCGCGGCGGCCTTCTCCGCCTCTTCGGCGGCCTGCTCGGCGGCCTCGTCGGCCGCCTCGTCCGCGGCCTGCTCGGCGGCCTTCTCGAGCGCGGCCTGGGCGGCGCCGGTCTGCTGCTGGTCGGCCTGCTGGAGGATGCGTGCCCGCAGCACCTCGCCGGCGTCCGCCGTCACGACGGTCGTGGTGGCGTCGGAGGTGTCCAGGCCGGCCTGGGTTACGGTGCCGCCGAAGGGGCTGGTGGCCTCCCCCTGCGGGGCGGGGCCGCCGTCGTCACCGCCGGAGACCATGCCACCGACGACGGGGATGCCCTCCGCCACGGCGCCGAGGTCCACGTCCGGCAGGGAGATGGCGACCGGGGACTTGTCCTTGGCGGTGGCTATGCCGCCCGCGCCGACGGCGGCGATCATGCCGACGCCGAGGACCGCTCCGCTGCGGGCCATGCCGTTGCGCTGCTTGGCGACGCGGTGCCGGCCGCGGACCGGGCGGACGGACTCCTCGGTCGGGTTCCACACCGGCCGGTCGCCGTCGCCTTCCGGGCCGAAAGGGGTGAAAGCGGCGGTGTGCGGGTCGTACGAGACCTCGGGGGCCGGGCTGCTGGACGCCACTGGGGCGCTCTCCTTTCCTTCCTTCTCGCCTACCGGGTTAGCTGACGGGTTCGGAGCAGGAAGGTCTCCTACGGATCCATACGGGCATGCCGCATCAATCCGATTCACCCCAATTGGTGGTTCCCCGGTTCCCTGGGCGCGTCCTCGCTGTTGGCGGGGCCGCGCGTACGGGATTCGGCGACGGCGCACGGTGCCGCCCTCTTCGGCGACAGTGACGACCGCGCTGCGTTATCGAACGTTAATAGAGGTGCGCTCCGGATTCCAAGTCCCCTCTTCGGACATGGGGCTTTCTTGACGGAGGACTATCGGGGCATTGGCGGGCCAATTCGGGCGAGTCGACCGCCGGACCGGCGCGTGAGACGCACGCCACACCGCCTGACGTTGCCTCAGATGTTATGCGGAGGGGCGTACGTCGGCTACGGAAGGTCACCGGAGGCCGGAGGCTCCGGGAACCCCGGGGGCTCCGAGGGCTCCGAGGGCTCCGAGGACCCCGAGGGCTCCCGGGACTCCGGGTCGCGCATGACCGCCAGCAGCGCCATGTCGTCGGACCGGTGCCCGCGAGTGTGCGCGTCGACGTCCGCGAGGAGGTGGTCGAGCAGGGGCGCCGGCCCGGCGAAGCGCCGGCCGCGCAGCCCCTCCGCCAGGTCGTAGAAGACGTCCGCCGCGTTCCGCGCCTCCGTCAGGCCGTCGGTGTGGAGCAGCAGCAGGGAGCCGGGCGGGAAGGGGACCGGTCCGGTCCGCCCGCTCACGGAGGCGCCCGCCAGGTCACCCAGTCCCAGCGGCAGCGCGTACGCCCCCGTGTCCGGCTCCAGCAGCCGCACCTCTCCCTCCCCGGTCAGCAGCACCGGCGGGGGATGGCCCCGGTTGACGATCCGCAGGCTCCCCGGTTGCCCGGCCGGGACCTCTGCGAGCACGGCCGTGGCGAACTCCTCCGAGCGGCCCGTTCCCGTCTCGCGCTGCGCGGCCTCCCGGTTCAGGGCGTGCTCGACGCGGTCGGCGACCGCCGCCAGGTCCTCCTCGGTCTCGGCCGCCTCCCGGAAGGCGCCGAGCACGACGGTGGCCGTGCCGACGGCGTCCGTACCCTTGCCGCGCACGTCGGCCACCAGCAGCCGCAGCCCGTACGGCGTCCGCTGCACGCCGTACAGGTCGCCGCCGATGCGGGCGTGCGCCTGCGCGGCCTCGTAGCGGACGGCGATTCTCAGGTCTCCGACCCGGCCGGGCGGCACGGGCAGCACCGCGAGCTGGACGGCCTCGGCGACCCGGTGGGCCGAGGCCACACTGACCTCGCTGTGCTGCAGGACGCGGCTGAGGACGAGTGCCAGCACACTGACGGTGGCGTTGGTGGCCAGCCGTACCAGGATCTCCGCCAGGGGCAGGTCCCCACGCGTCAGCAGGCCGGTCACCACGGTCATCGAGACGGCCGCGGTGAGAGCCGTGCCGCGGAACGTCCACAGGGCCGCGGCGACCAGGGACGACGCGGCGAGCGGAGCGCTCAGGAACACGTCGGCGGGGGTCAGCAGATTGATCACCAGCCCCAGCAGGATCAGCAGCAGGGGCAGCATCCAGGGCGGGCGGCCGATGACAGGGACGGCGCGGGCACGGATCCTGCTCCCGCCCGTCTCCTGCCGCCCGTCGCCGTGCACCCCTCCAATCTTCCCGATGTCCGGCGTCCCGGCGAGTCGATCAGGTCCGGCCGGACGACGGCGGGCCCGGGGCGCCGGGCCCCGGGAGCCTACGCCCGGCGGGCGGCGACCGCGCGGCGCACCCCGTACGAGGCGGCGCCGGCCGCCAGCACCGCCGCGCCCAGGAGCACCGAGGCGAGCGGCAGGGCGAAGGCCAGCACCACGCACCCGGCCAGCCCCACCGCCGGCACGATCCGCGGCGGGCGCCCCTCGCCGGGGCCCAGGGTCCAGGCGGAGGCGTTGGCGATGGCGTAGTAGGCCAGGACACCGAAGGAGGAGAAGCCGATCGCGCCGCGCAGATCCGCCGTGGCGGCCACCACGGCCACCACCGCGCCGACGGCGAGCTCGGCGCGGTGCGGCACGCCGGAGCGCGGACGCACGGCGGCCAGCGCGGACGGCAGGTGCCGGTCGCGGGCCATCGCCAGGGTGGTGCGGGAGACGCCGAGGATCCGGGCCAGCAGCGAGCCCAGCGCCGCGACCGCCGCCCCGGCGGT
>NZ_JBKJFM010000140.1:0-16494 GCF_046614825.1 Streptomyces nanhaiensis | reverse complement strand
CGGCCACCAGCCGGCCGTCGCTCCACGGCTGCCGCCGGATCCAGCGGGCGGCGGCCGCCCCGTCGGCTGCCTCGCCCTCGTACGGGCGCCACCGCCCCGGCGACGCGAACCGGCCGCGTACGTCCTGGACGACGGCGGCGAACCCGCGGCGGGCCCAGCCGCTCGCCTCGGCCCGGTGCCGCAGGCGGTCGTAGGGGGTGCGCAGGAGTATGGCGGGGAAGGGGCCGCGGCCCGCGGGGAGGCGGACGTCGGTGGCCAGCCCCTCGACGGTGGCACCGGGCGGTGTCACCCGTTCCTCCCCGGCACCGGGGCTGTCTCCGGCATCGGGGCGACCGCGGGCACGGGGAGGACGGGGTGCTCTGTGACCGTCAGGGTGCGCAGGTCCACGCACCTGAGCCGGCGCCGTGCCGGGAGGCCGGCCTCTTCGGGGGCGTCGGCGGCCCACCGCAGCAGGTCGTCGGCGAGCAGTGCCGCGAGCAGGGTGGCGGCGGGAGGGGTGGGGCCGGCCGGCGCGCCGCGGGTGCGGGGTCCGCTCCAGTAGGCGGCCAGCTCCCGGTGGGCGGGGGTGGCGGCGAGCCGGCGGGCCCTGACGTGGGCCGAGGTGACGTCTCCGGGAGCGGCTGCGAGCGGCTCGACGTATGCCTGCCGGCCCTCGCGGTGGCAGCGCAGCCAGGCGACGCCGTGCGCGGGCAGCCGGTCCGCGGCGTCCCACAGCCCGTCGGGCACGGGGCCGTCCAGGCACCACACGACGGCGGCGGGGTCTTCGCGGAGCAGGTTCTCCAGGCCACCCGGCGACGCGCCGGGAGCGGTCGCCGGACCGGTGCGCGGCCGGGCGCCCAGGGCGGTCAGCTGCGCGGCGAGCGGTTCGGTCAGCACCGGGTCGCCCAGCAGGCGGACGTTCCGGCGGGCGGCGGGCCACTTCGGGCTCGGCGGGCCGTCCGCCAGATAGCCGGCCTCCTCGAACGCCCTGATGACGCGGCCCAGTTCCTCGTCCGCCGGGGCTCCGGCGGCGCCGGAGAGCAGGGAGAGCAGGGCCTCCTCGTCCGCGCCCCGTGTCCTGACGCTGAGGAACTCCCCCTCGGGGGTGCGGACGGCGAGGCCTCGCCCGGGCACGGCGACGACCTCGACACCGGGTGCGAGCTGACTGCGGGACACGGCGATTCTCCTGCGGGCTGGCTGACGACGGACTGGAGGCCGGCTGACGGCGGGGCCTGCGACGGGCGTGGGCCCGCCCGGACGGCGCCGGGCGGACCCACGTTCGGGGTGGGGCCCCGCTTACTCCTCGGTGTCCTCGAAGGGGTTCTCGACGAGCGCGTTGGAGTGGGAGGCCGAGTCGTGGGCCAGCTGGCCCGGGTCGGCGATCGGCGCGAAGACCTGCTCGTTGTCCATGAACTCTCCTTGTTCGTAAGGGAGATACGGCGTTCGACTGAGCGCCGCGCCCACACTCTAGTGAATATGATTTTCATAATCTATAGACGGAAGAGGGTGATCTGGGTAACACACCGGCCATCCCCCCTCGGGGTCCCGGCCGACCCGGCCTGCCACCCTCAGCACATCCGCCAGCAACCCCGGCGTGACCACGTCCCCCGGCGCACCGTCGGCCACCACGCGGCCGTCCCGCAGCGCGACGATCCGCTCGGCGAACCGGGCGGCGTGGGCCAGGTCGTGCAGCACCATCACCACGGTGAGCCCGCGTTCCTCGCGCAGCCGGACCACCGTCCGCAGCACGTCGAGCTGGTGGTGCAGGTCCAGATAGGTGGTCGGCTCGTCCAGCAGCAGGACGCGGGTGTCCTGGGCCAGCGCCATCGCCAGCCGCACCCGCTGCCGCTCGCCCCCCGACAGCGCGTCGACGTCGCGGTCGGCCCACCCCTCCACGCCGACGTCACGCAGCGCCCGGCGCACCACGGGGTCGTCGCCCTCGCGCAGCATGCCCAGCGGGCCACGGGCCGCGTACCGCCCCTGCCGCACCAGGTGGCGCACCGTCATCCCCGGCACGGCGGGCGCGGACTGGTGCAGCAGCGCCACCCTCCGGGCCGTGGCGCGCCGGGACAGCCGGGCGAGGTCGTCCCCGCCGAGCAGCACGCGTCCCTCGTCCGGCCGCAGCAGCCCGGCGGCCAGCCGCAGCAGGGTCGACTTGCCGCAGCCGTTGAGGCCGACGAGGGCGGTCAGCTCGCCCGGCCGGACGGTCAGGTCCACGCCCCGCAGCACGGGCCGCGCCGGATATCCGAAACGGACCCCCTCGATACGGATCCCCACGGAGTCGGTCATGCCTCTGTCCTCACATCGACTTCAGAACGTACGGCCCGGCGTGCGGCGCACGACGACCAGCAGCAGTGCGGCGCCCAGGCAGGCGGTGAGCGCCCCGACCGGCAGCGTGAGCCGCCCGGCCTCCAGCGCCGCCGCCAGCAGCCGCGAGGACAGTTGCGCCGCCGCGTCCGCCCCGCACACCACGACCGCGCCCACCGCGGCGGCGCCGGGCAGGCTCACCCGCAGATCGGCGCCGAAGAGGGCCACCGCCAGATGCGGGACCAGCAGCCCCACGAAGCCCAGCGCCCCGACGGCGGCCACCGCGCCCGCGGTCAGCGCCACCGCGCACAGCAGGGCCAGGGTCCGGGCCCCCCGGGCGGAGAGGCCTGCGGCCAGGGCGATGTCGTCCCCGCAGCGCAGCAGGGTCAGCGGCCCGGTCAGCAGCCAGGCCGCCGTCCCCCAGGCCAGCGCCCACGGCCACAGCAGGTGCCAGTGCTGCCACACCCGGCCCTCCGTGGTCCCCACCAGCCACTGCACGACGCTGCCGAGCTCGCCCGGCTCCACCAGGAGCACCATGGCCGTGAGCCCGCCGAGCACCGCGGAGACCAGCACCCCGTGCACGGCGGTCTGCGCCGGGTCGCCGCGGCCGCGGCCGGCCAGCAGCCACAGCAGCGCCGCTCCGCCGCATCCGCCCGCGCACGCGGCCAGGACGACGGCCAGCGGGGAGTCCCACCCCGCCAGCCCCAGGGCCGTCGCGGTGACGGCCCCGAGCACCGCTCCGGGTGTCACGCCCGTCACCTCGGGCCCGGCCAGGGGGTTGCGCAGCGCGGACTGCAGGACCAGCCCCGCCACCGCGAGGCTCGCGCCCGCGCAGAGGGCCACCAGCAGCCTGGGCAGGCGCAGTTGCAGGAGGATGTGGCGCTCGGTCGTGTCACCGCCGCCGCCCAGGACGTCCCAGACCGTGCCCGGGGACATGCCGCGTCCGGCCACCAGCTCCACCGCGGCGCACACCGCGGCCAGTACGGCGAGCGCCGCGAAACGCCGGATCACCGCGCTCCCTCCGCCCCGGCCGCCCCGGCCGCGGGCCCAGCCGGTGCCCCGGTCGCCGTTCCGGCGGACGAAACGGCGGCCGTTGCGTCCGCGGCGGAGGAGGCGCCGGCGTCCCCGGGCAGGGAGCCGGAGGGGCCCAGCGAGGCCGCCGGCCGGTCCGGGGGCGAGTCGGGGTCGGTGAGCAGCGGGCTGGGCAGGAAGGCCACGGCCCGCACACCGCTGTAGGGGGACTTGGTCACCGACACCTCGAACCCGTACCTGCTGCTCAGCATGCCGATCACGGCGAAACCGAACTTCGGGGGGTCGCCGAGCCGGGTGACGCTGACGGCCTCCTGCCCCGACAGCAGGTGCTGGGCCCGCTCCCGCTCGCCGGGCTGGAGGCCCACGCCCTTGTCGTCCACGATGACGGACAGCCCGTTGTGCGCGCGTTCGAACTGCACCAGCACCTGGGTGTCCGGGTGCGAGTAGCGGGTGGCGTTCTCCAGCAGTTCGGCGAGCGCGAGCACCAGGCCCTCCACGGCCCGCCCCACGACGGCGCGGTCCCCCTCGTCGTGGAAGATCCTGACGCGCCGGAAGTCCAGGATGCGGCTGACCGCGCCCCGCACCACGTCGCTGAGCGGGGTGGCGTTGTGCTGCCGGCCCGGGTACGAGCCGCACACCACGGTGATCGCCTGGGCGCGGCGCAGGATCTGGGCGGTGGCGTGGTCGACCACCTGCAGATCACCCAGCACCTCGGGCGAGTCGTGCTTGCGGAGCATGTCGGTGACGGCCATCTGCTGCTTGTTGGCCAGTGCCTGGAGGGTGCGGGCCACGGACAGCAGCGTCGCCTGGGTCATCTGAGCGGTGCGGCCCTCGGCGTCGGTCAGGGCGCGTACGAGCTGGCCCTGGAGGTCGCCGAGGTGGCGGGCGAACGGCGTCCCGGCCAGTTCCGCGGAGACCGGCGGGAGTTCCGGCACCGGCTGCCGGTCGCTGACGGCCTGGACGGTCGCCGGCAGACTCACCCCGGCCAGCCGGGCCAGCTCGGCGTCCCGCGCCCGGCTGCCGGAGCGGGCTTCGGACAGTTGCGCCCGCAGCCCGCGGATCAGACGAGCCTGGCGTACCGCCACCGGCGTGAGGGCCATGGCCAGCCCCGAACCGAACAGACTCGCCACGGTCGTTATATCGGTCATCAACTTTCCTCGCGGACGCGTCGTTGCGGGAAGAAACGGTCAAACCGTCGGGTGGTGCCGACCGGGGTAACCGCGGGTCGCGTGCGACGACAGCGTAGGGCCCGGGCCCGCGAGGGGGAGGGGAAATGGCCAGGCTGTGGCCCTGTGGGCGATCATCTGATATGGAGTCGGACCGGAGCGCCGGAACGGCGTCCGGAGCGGGCCGGCGGCGCTTTGCGCAAAGCCGCTCTGTACGCCGGCAACGTGTCGAGAGCGTGACAGCGCGGTGGCGTGCGCATGATGGCGGGATGAGGGGTGGCGGCCGGCCGCCGTTCACCGGCCGCCGCGGGGCGCGCGGTGGATGTCCGCGCGCCCCGCGGAGGGGCGTACCGCGCTCCGAGTGCGGCTCGCAGTGCGGCCCGGAGCGCGGCTCGCAGCGCGGCTCAGAGCGCGGAGAGCTCCACCACCAGGTCGTCCAGGCCCAGCGAGCCCAGGGACAGCGCGTCCATGTGCCACCTCCTGGCGTCGAAGGCGTCGCCGTGCGCCGTACGGGCGGCCTCGCGCCCCTTCAGCCAGGCGCGTTCGCCCAGCTTGTAGCCGATGGCCTGGCCGGGCATGCCCAGGTAGCGCACCAGTTCGCTCTCGACGTGGTCGGCGGGCAGGCCGCTGTGCATGCCGAAGAACTCCTGGGCCAGGTGCGGTGTCCACCGCTCGCCGGGGTGGAAGGGGGAGTGGTCCGGGATCTCCAGCCCCAGGTGCATGCCGATGTCCACGATGACCCGCACTGAGCGCATCATCTGCGCGTCCAGATAGCCCAGCCGCAGCTCGGCGTCGTGCAGGAAGCCGAGTTCGTCCATCAGCCGCTCCGCGTACAGCGCCCAGCCCTCGGCGTTGGCGCTGACCATCCCCACCGACGTCTGGTAGCGCGAGAGCCGGTCGGCGACGTACGTCCACTGGGCGAGCTGGAGGTGGTGGCCGGGGACGCCCTCGTGGTACCAGGTGGTGACCAGTTCGTAGAGGGGGAAGCGGGTGCGTCCCATCGCCGGCAGCCAGGTGCGGCCGGGCCGGGAGAAGTCCAGCGACGGCTCGGTGTAGTACGGCGCGGCGGCGCTGCCCGGCGGGGCGATCATGGACTCCACGCGCCGGACCGGTCCGGCCAGGTCGAAGTGCGTGCCGTCCAGCTTCTCGATCGCCTCGTCCATCAGCTCCTGGAGCCACACCCTGGTCTCCTCCACGCCCTCGATCGCCCGGCCGTGCGTGTCGAGGTGGCGCAGCGCCTCCCAGGGGGTCGCGGCGCCCGGCAGGACCTTGGCGGCCTCAGAGCGCATCTCGGCGTGGATGCGGTGGTACTCCTCCCAGCCGTAGGAGTAGGCCTCCGCCAGGTCCAGATCGGTGCCGTTCCAGTAGCGCGCCCAGCGCCGGTACCGCTCGCGGCCCACGGTGTCCGGCGCGCCGTGGACGGCCGGGGCGTAGGTGTCGCGCAGCCAGTCGCGCAGACCGGCCACCGCGCCGGCGGCCGCGGCCGCGCCCCTGTCCAGCTCGGCGCGCAGGGACTCGGGACCGCCGGCGGCGAAGGAGGCGAACCAGCTCCGGCCGCCCTCCGCGCCCAGCCACTCGCCGAGCTGCCCGATCACGGTGTCCACCTGGCGCGGACCGGCCGGAAGCCCGCCGGCCAGGCCCTTGGCCAGCGAGGCGCGGTAGCCCTCCAGGGCCGTCGGCACGGCCGTCATCCGCCGGGCGACGGCCGCCCAGTCCTCGTCGGCCGCGGTCGGCATGAGCGTGAACACGCCGCGCACCGAGTGCACCGGGGAGTGGAGGTTGCTGACGGCGCGCAGCCCCTCGCCCGCCTCGTGCACGGCGAGTTCCGCGGTCAGCCGCTCGCGCAGCAGGCGCGCGCAGCGCCGTTCGGCGTCGCCGTCCCCGCCGGGCCGCCGCTCGGCCTCGGCGAGCCGCTCCAGGGCGGTCCGGCCCAGGACGGCCACGGCCTCCTGGCCCTCGGGGGAGAAGTCGGGCAGCTCCCGCGGACCGCCGGGGAGGCCGAGGTAGGTGCCGAGGACCGGATCGAGTGCGACCAGGTCGTCGACATAGGCGTCGGCGACCTGGCGGGGCAGGGGCGCGGTGCCGTGCGCGGTCCCGGATGAGGTGTTCGTTGCATCGGACATGGGCCTCATCCTGGTACGGCGGCGCACGCCGGGCCATGGGATTGCCGCGGGGGGAGACGGCTTCCGCCATCGCGGGACCGGGCCGGCCGCCGGGTCGCCCCGTTCAGCCCTGCCGCTCGGACGGCAGCAGCGGCCCGCACGTCCACTGCTGGAAGATCAGCCGCGTCTCGACCCGGGCGACCTCCCGGCGCGAGGTGAACTCGTCCAGCACCAGCCGCTGGAGGTCGGCGGTCCCGGCGACCGCGACATGGACGAGGTAGTCGTCGGGACCGGTCAGGTGGAACAGCGCCCGCGACTCCGGCAGCGCGCGGACGCGCTCCACGAACGGTCCGATCAACTCCCTTCTGTGCGGCCTGACCTGTACCGAGAGGAAGGCCTCCAGAGGCCTTCCGAGTTTGGCCGGATCCAGTCGTAGCGCATGGCCGAGGATCACCCCGCCGCGACGCAGCCGCGCCACCCGGTCCAGGCAGGTCGAGGGGGCCACGCCGACGGCGGCCGCGAGATCGCGGTAGGTGGTCCGGGCGTCGTTCTGCAGAAGGCGCAGAATCTCCAGATCGACCGGGTCCAGAACGACTGAATCGGACATTCACCGAACATAGCACGGCTGTTTTCCGCTACACGCCGGTAGTTGTTCAGCATCGCGGCATGACCCACCAGGACAGCATGGACACGACACCGCCGGCCGCCACCCGAACGCTGGCCACCGAGGCCGTGCACGCCGGACGCGAGGACCTCGCCGCCCTCGGCCTGCACGCCGCCCCCCTGGACCTGTCCACCACCTACCCCTCCCGCGACAGCCGGGCCGAGGCCGCCCGGCTGGACGAGTTCGCCGCCACCGGCGCCGAACTGGAGGGCCCGCCGGTCTACGCCCGGCTCGGCAACCCCACCGTGGCGCGCTTCGAGACGGCCCTGGCCCGGCTGGAGGGCGCCGAGGCGGGCGTCGCCTTCGCCAGCGGCATGGCGGCCCTGACCGCGGTGCTCCTGGCCCGTGCCGCCCAGGGGCTGAGGCACGTCGTCGCGGTCCGGCCGCTGTACGGCTGCAGCGACCACCTGCTCACCGCCGGGCTGCTGGGCACCGAGGTCACCTGGACCGACCCGGCCGGCATCGCCGACGCCATACGCCCGGACACCGGCCTGGTGATGGTGGAGACACCGGCCAACCCCACCCTGGCCGAAATCGACCTGAGGGCCGTGGCGCACTCCTGCGGCTCCGTGCCGCTGCTGGTCGACAACACCTTCGCCACCCCCGTACTGCAGCGGCCCGTCGAGCACGGCGCCCGCATCGTGCTGCACAGCGCCACCAAGTACCTGGGCGGGCACGGCGACGTCCTCGGCGGCGTCGTGGCCTGCGACGAGGAGACGGCGCGCGAACTGCGGAAGGTGCGCTTCGCCACCGGCGGCGTGCTCCACCCGCTCGCCGGCTATCTGCTGCTGCGGGGCCTGTCCACCCTGCCGGTGCGGGTGCGGGCGCAGTCGGCCACGGCCGCGGAGCTGGCCCGGCGCCTGGCCGGCGACCCGCGGATCGCCCGGGTGCACTACCCGCGGCTGGGCGGGGCCATGGTCTCCTTCGAGGTGCACGGGGACCCGCACGAGGTGATCGCGGGGGTGCGGCTGATCACTCCGGCGGTCAGCCTCGGCAGCGTGGACACCCTCATCCAGCACCCCGGGTCCATCAGCCACCGCATCATCGGCGAGGACGACCGCCGCACCGGCGGGATCGGCGAGAGGCTGCTGCGGATGTCGGTCGGTCTGGAGGACGTCGAGGACCTGTGGAACGACCTCGACGCGGCGCTCGGCTCCGTCCGGGGAACCGGGGGCGGGGCCGAACGCCGCGCCGGGATGGCCGGGAGCGGCACCGAGAACGCCGGGGGTACCGGGAACGGCACCGTGGGCGTCAGCGCGGCCCGGGCTCGACGGCTGCCGGAACCGGGACGAGCCGGGCGGTGATCACCAGGGTGCCCTCCTCGACCTGGTAGTCCAGCGGCAGCCCCAGGCCGCGCATGGCCGCCACCATGCCGGTGTTGTGCGACTGCGTCACGGCGTAGACGCTCTCGCACCGCGCCTCGGCGGCCATCGCCACCAGACGGCGCAGCAGTTCGGCGCCGATGCCGCGGCGCTGCCAGACGTCCTCGACGAGGAGGGCCACCTCCGTCTCGTCGCCGTCCCACATCAGATGGCCGAGCGCCACCAGCTTCCCCGAGGCCGTCTCGGCCGCCAGGGTGCGGCCGAAGCGGGGGCTGAGCAGGTGGTCCAGATAGCGGTCGGCGTCCCTGACCGGACCGTGGTAGCGCGCGGCCAGGGTGCGCGCCGAACAGCGCCGGTGCATCGCGCGCGCGGCCTCCAGGTCGGAGGTGTCCGCCCGCCGTACGGTGATCTCGTTCCCCTCCGGGAGCGTGAGCGTCTCACGGAGGCGCGGCACCCGGCCCGCCGGCCCCTTGCCGGCGCCGGATCCGGCGGCCCCGGGCGGGCGGGAGTCCGGCTGGGCGTCCAGCCGTGCGTCCAGCTCGACCAGGGCACGGGCCCGGGCGAACTCGGTCGGGGTGAAGGGCAGGTGGGGGCGCTCCACGACGATCGTCCCGCCGCGCGGATCGCGCATCCGGATCACCGTCCCCTCCAGCACACCGTCCTCGGGGGTCTCCTCCTCGTACCGCCCCCCTCCCGGCTGCCCGCCCACCGTCCGGGAGGGCACCGAACGGATCGTGCAGCGGCCGAGCAACTGGCGCAGTGCGAGCGGGAGTTCGGCGCTGTCCAGTGCGGTACGGGTGGCCAGGCCCAGCACCCGGGTGGGGGTGTCCACCAGATCGTGCGCGTCGGCCCGCTCCAGCCAGGTGTCCCGTCCGCCCGCAGAGGCCACCGCCCGGCCCAGTCCGGCGGCCTCCAGCGCGCGGGGCGCCCGCAGCAGGAACTCGTCCACCGTCACCTCGCCCAGCGGATGCGTCTGGAGCCCGATGACGTCCACCCGCAGCTCCGCCAGGACGGTGCACAGCGCGGCGAGCGATCCGGGCTCCTCGCGCACGGTGGTGCGCAGCCGCCACAGCACCGGCGGCTCCTGCGAGGCGACCGTGGTGGAGGCGGAGGCGGAAGCCGCGGATGCGGTGGAATCCGCCCCGCCCGCCGGGCCACCGCCGGGATCGGGCGGCGGGTGGTGGCGGCGCCGCGCCCACCAGGTGTGGATTCCGGCCGTGGCCAGCAGGGCGGCGGCCGACAGGACCAGCAGCACCGGGCCGTCCGGCCCGTGCGCCACCGTCTTGGCGATGCTGTCGGCCACGGTCACGGCCGTGAACAGCGCCGCCAGTTCGACCAGGTCGTGCCGCCAGTGGTGCGGGCCGCGGGTCCTGCTGCGGAGGGCGCGGCGAGCGGTGCGGCGGTCCGCGCGGTACGCGGGGGATTCGGTCATGCGGCCACTCTCGCCGACCGGTGTTGCGCGATCACGAACGGTTTGTGACCGACGAGTTAAGGGCCTTCTGGGAGCCATGCCGGTTTAGCCGGTTTCGCCGGTCTGGCCGAGTGCTCCGTCACGCACGAGGACGGCGGGAGGCACGGGAGAGCCTGCGCAGCACCGCCCCGCACCGCCGGGCGTACAGCCGCTGGAACAGCGGGACGAGCGGCCCGGCGGCCCGCGCCCACCACACCTCGGGGCGGCTGAAGGCCCGCACCTCCAGCCAGACCGAACCGTCGTCGTCCAGCTCCACGACGAACGCCTCCTCGCCGTTCTCCGGATGCCCCGGCAGCGTCCCGTAGCCGAAGCCCGCCCGCCGCTCGCCGTCCGCCGTCCACACCACCCGGCACGGCGCGTGGATCCTCAGCCTTCCGGCGCCCAGGCCCACCACCACGCGCACCCCGGGCTCGGCGCGCGGGGACGCGGTGGCCATCTCCACGCCCATGGCCCGGTGCATCCGCCAGGTCAGCACGGCCCGCCCGGCGGCCAGGAAGACCTCCCGGCCCGAGCCGAGGCGGGTGCGCACCCGCAGCCGCCCGAAGCCCGGCGGGCAGCCGGACGGGTCGTCCTCGCGGGTGGCGCCCGCCCCGGCGTACGTCAGGCCGGCCGCGGGGTCGTCCGTGCGGTCGTCGCTCGCGTCCATGGGCGCAGCGTATTGCGCCGCATCGCACCGTGGTGCGCCGGGCCCGTGGACGCCCGGCCGCCTACTGCCCCACGAGACCGGGCCGCAGCACCTTGGTGAACAGCACCGCGCCGCCCTCCTCGCGCAGCCGCACCGTCAGCTCGCCGCTGTCGCCGTCGATGTCCACCTGGCCGTAGAACTGGTAGCCCTCGCTCGGCGGGACGTTGCCGCGCTCGGGCGCCTTGACGAAGACCCGCTCGGGGCCGAACGTGCCGTCCAGCGCGCTCGCCGGGAAGGCCCCGGCGTTCAGCGGCCCGGTGACGAACTCCCAGAACGGCGCGAAGTCCCCGAACGCGGCCCGCGCCGGGTCGTAGTGCTGGGCCGAGGTGTGGTGCACGTCCGCGGTCAGCCACACCGTGCCGGTGATCCGCCGGTCGCGGACGAACCGCAGCAGTTCGGCGATCTGCAGCTCGCGCCCCAGCGGCGCGCCCGGGTCCCCCTGCGCCACCGCCTCGACGTCCGCGCCGTCGGAGACGACCAGCCCCAGGGGCATGTCCGAGGCGATCACCTTCCACACCGCGCGCGAGCGCGCCAGTTCCCGCTTGAGCCAGGCCAGTTGCTCCGCGCCCAGCACACCCTGCGGGTCGGAGGTCTGAAGGCCCCGGGAATTGGCGTTGCGGTACGTGCGCATGTCCAGCACGAAGACGTCCAGCAGCGGGCCGTGGCGCACCACCCGGTAGATCCGCCCGTCGCGGTCGCGCCGCGGCGAGGACAGGGGGAAGTACTCGCCGAACGCCCGCCGGGCCCGGGCCGCCAGCACGTCCACGCGCCGCTCGGTGTAGCGGGCGTCGGTGAGGATCTCGCCGGGATACCAGTTGTTGACCACCTCGTGGTCGTCCCACTGCACGATCGAGGGAACCTGCGCGTTGAAGCGCCGCAGCGACCCGGCCATGAGGTTGTAGCGGAAGTTGCCCCGGTACTCGTCGAGGGTCTCGGCGACCTTCGCCTTCTCCTCGGTGACCACGTTGCGCCACGTACCGCCGCCGGGCAGCGCCACGGTCTCGGCCAGCGGGCCGTCGGCGTAGACGGTGTCGCCGCTGAACAGGAAGAAGTCCGGGTCCAGCCGGGCCATCTCGTCGAAGACCGGATAGCCGCCGCGGTCGGGGTTGATGCCCCAGCCCTGCCCGGCCAGGTCGCCCGACCACACGAAGCGCACCCCGTCCCGGCGCCGCGCGGGGGCGGTGCGGAAGGTGCCGCGGACCGGCTCGCCGGTGCGCCGGGGGTCGTCGGGGTCGGCCAGCACCACCCGGTAGTGGATCTGCCGGCCCGGCGGCAGTCCGTGCAGCGCCGTCGTCCCGGTGAAGTCCGTGTCCGGCCCCAGCAGGGGACCGTGCCAGCGGCGCGCGTTGCGGAAGGACTCCGTGGCGGAGGTCTCCACCAGCATCCGGGCCGGGCGGTCCGAGCGCACCCACACCAGGCCGGACGTGGCCGTCACATCCCCGGTCTGCACCCCCCAGCCGGCCCTCGGTCGCCCCGACAGCGCAAGCGCGGGGGCGGCGGCCGGTCCCAGCGCGGCGGCCGGCAGGGCCGGCAGGGACAGCGCAGCCGAGGCCGCCAGCGTGCCGCGCAGAACCGAGCGCCGTGCGGGCGCGGCGGGCTCCGGTGATTCCTGGTGTGCCATGGGCGGACAGCCTCCTGAACGTCGGGCGGAGCGGGTCGTACGGCCGGTCATGGTGGCCCCGCGAGGCGAACGGAGGGGAACCGCGCCGCCGCGTGCGGACCTGTCCCAGGTAAACGCGGCGGTGTCCGGCCGCGCCAGTACCCCGCACCGGGACGGACACCGGAGCGGATGCCGGAGCGGACGCCGGGACATGCCCCGGGCAGGCGGGCGGAGAGCGAAGTGAAAATGACAAGTTCATTTGCCGCTCGAACATTACGCCGCTTCCTCGGTCGGAATCGATCAAATGTGCCCGGAACGGGTGACACGATGCGTAATCTCATCGTCACTTCCGCACCACCGGTGGGTGCGTCCGCACGTCGAGCAGGAGGGGAGCCGCGCGTGCCCGGAATCGACGAGTGCCTGCTCGAGGCCATGACGCTGCCCGGCGCCCGCGGCGCCGCCGTGGTCGACTGGACCAGTGGGCTCGCGCTCGGAGCGGTGGGCGAGCCGTCGTGCGCGGACCACGAGACGACCGCCGCCGAGACGGCCGAACTCGCCCGCACCGCGGCCGAGCACACCGCGTTCGCCGGGCCCGGCGGTTCCAGGAGCGCGAGCGGCGGCGGGGAGCCGGGGAAGGAGGCGGAGTCCGGCGGGGGAGAACCGGTCGAGGACCTCATCGTCACCACCCGCGACGGCTACCACCTGCTGCGCTTCGTCGGGCAGCAGGTCTTCGACGGCAGCCTCTTCGTCCATCTCTGGCTCGACCGGGAGGAGGGCAACCTCGCCCTGGCCCGCATCCGCCTGCGCCACCTCTGCGAGCGGCTGGTGCTCGCGTGAGGGCCGCCCTCTCCCCGATGCTCGGCCATCTCGCGGCGCGGCGGGCCACCGGGGCGCTGCTGCGCGGCAACGGGACGCTCTACCTGCGCGACGGCGAGGTGGTCCACGCGGAGAGCCCCGTCTCCCCGGGGCTGGACGTGCTGCTCACCCTCGGCGGCAGGCTCCCCGCCGAGGGCTGGCGGGAGGCCGTGGAACGGGCGGGGGCCCGCCGGCAGGTCGCACGCTTCCTGGTCGACAACGGCCGGCTGACCCGGGGCGAGCTGGAGGTCTACCACCTGGGCGCGCTGTACGACGCGGCCTTCTTCGCCCTGGCCCCGGGCAGCGGACCGGCCCGGTTCCGCAGTGGCCTCTCCCACTGGCTGGGGCCCGTCCGTCCCGTCCCTGCGGGGGACCTGCAGCGCGAGGTCCTGCGCCGCAGAAGGCTGCTGGAGGACCTGTGGCCGCACCCGGATGTGGACACCGCCCCGGTGGTCCGGGCGCAGGGGGCCGGCTCTCCCGCCCCGACCCGCAGGCAGCGGGCCGTCCTGGACCTGGCGGACGGGGTGCGCACCCCCGCCGGCATCGCGCGCCGCCTCGGCCGCCCGGCCTTCCACGTGCTGATCGACGTGCGGCGGCTGGCCGCCGCCGGGCACATCCGGACGCCCGCCCCCGCGGCGGCGCGCCCTTCCCGGGCTCCGTCGGCCCCGTCCGCCTCGTCGGCCCCGGTGCCAGGGGCCCTTCCGCTCCCGTCCCCCGCGTCCGCCGCCCGGACCCCGGAGATGTCCGCCGATCCGGACATCGCCCTGCTGCTCCGGATCCGCGATGCCCTGGAGGCGCGCCTGTGATGCACCGAACCGTTCCCGCCGGCCCCGGAGCCCTGCCGTGAGGCGCGCGCTCAAGCAGTTCGCCGGACTGCGGCAGACGGCCGCGGCCGACCCGGAGGTGCTGCGCGAGCTGCGCGTGCTGCGTTCCCGTGTCCCTCATCTGACCGGTGCCCTCGCGGTCGGCACCGGGGGCGTCCTGCTCGCCGAGGACGCCCCCGGAACGCAGGCCGCCGCCCTGGCGGCGCTCACCGCCGTCGCCCTCGCCGACGCGCTGCGGCTGGCGGACACCGCCGACCGGGGGCACTTCCGCGAGCTGCTGGTACGGGGGGAGAAGGGCTACGTCGCGGCCTACGCGGCGGGACCCGCCGCAGTCCTGGCCGTCCTGGCGGAGCCGCGCGCCAACGTGGGCCGGATCCATCTGGAGGCCCGCCGGACCGGAGCGCGCATCGCCAGCCTGGCCGCGGGCGCGGACGAACGGCCGGAGGGCGACTGAGCCGAGTCGAGACCACCGGCGCCACCCGGCCGCCCTCCCGGCCACCCCGGACCCACACCGCGGGCGAACCCGCCCGCTGTCACCCGATATGTCAAGAGAAGACCGGAATGTGCGCCACGGTGCACACGGAAAGGAAGTGGACAGCCATGGCCAACGTCGAAACCTCCCTCAAGGAAGCGATGACCGCCATCGAGGGCTCCCTCGGGGCCGCCCTCGTCGACTACACCAGCGGCATGGCGCTGGGCACCGTCGGAGGGGGCAAGGACCTCGACCTGAACGTCGCCGCCGCCGGCAACACCGACGTGGTCCGCGCCAAGGTACGCACCATGGAGATGCTGGGCCTGAAGGACGAGATCGAGGACATCCTGATCACCCTCGGCGGGCAGTACCACCTGATCCGGCTGCTGAGGGGGCGCGGCAACAACGGCCTCTTCCTCTACCTGGCCCTGGACAAGACGCGGGCGAACCTCGCCATGGCCCGGCACCAGCTGCGCAGGATCGAGGCGGAGCTGGAGATCTGACGCGTCGGCGGACCCACCGGACCCACCGGACCCATCGGACCCATCGGGCGCACGGCGGTTCGGCCCCCCGGGGGAAGCAGCGTGAGACCGCGTACGGGCCGGGGAGGGCGGCCGCCCTCCTCCTCGCGAGTCCTCCCCCTTCACGGGGTCCGGGCCGCCTCGGCCAGCAGCCGTACGCCGTGCGCGATCCGGTTCGGCGTCAGATGCGCGTAGCCCAGCACCAGCCGCACGCGCCCGCCGTCCTCGCCTCCGGGGAGCGGTGGCGAGGACGACGGGCGCGGCGGCAGGTAGTCGGACAGCGGCCGCACCGCCACCCCCGCCCGGGCCGCACGTGCCAGGAGACGCTCCTGCGGGCCGCACCGGTGCGGCAGCGCGGCGATGACGTGGAGCCCCGCGGCGATCCCCGTCACCTCCGTGTCCCCGATGTGCTCCGCCAGGGCCCGCAGCAGTGCGTCGCGCCGCTGCCGGTAGGCGCGTCCGCAGCGGCGCAACTGCCGGTCGTACTCGCCGCGGGCGATGAAGTCGGCCAGCAGAGCCTGGTCCAGCACCGGATGGCCCAGATCCATGGTCCGCTTGCGCTCCACGACCTCCCGTGCCAGAGCGTCCGGCGCCACCAGCCAGCCCAGCCGGAGCCCCGGCGCGAGGGACTTGCTGACCGACCCGGCGTAGGCGACCCGCCGGGGGTCGAGTCCCTGGAGCGCGCCGACGGGCGCCCGGTCGTAGCGGAAGTCGCCGTCGTAGTCGTCCTCGACCAGCAGCCCGTCCACGTCGCGGGCCCAGGCCAGCAGCGCCGAGCGGCGCGCCGCCGAGTAGGCGATGCCGGACGGGAACTGGTGGGACGGGGTGAGCACCGCGGTCCGCGCTCCCGAGGCCGCCAGCTCCCCGGGGAGCAGTCCCTCCGCGTCCATGCCGACCGGCGCGGTGCGCAGCCCGGCCGCCGCGAACAGCGCCGCGTGTTCGAAGCTCCCCGGAGCCTCCACCGCCACCGTCCGCCTCCCGCGTTCGTTCAGGGTGAGGGCCAGGAGCGTCATCGCCTGCGCCACGCCCGAGCAGATCACCACCCGCCCGGGATCGGCGGCCACCCCGCGCCGCCGCGTCAGCAGGGCGGCCACCGCGCAGCGCAGTTCGGGCAGCCCGCGCGGATCGGGGTAGCCCAGGGCGTGGTGCGGCAGACCGGCCAGCGCCCTGCGGTGGGCGGCGGCCCAGGCGGTACGCGGGAACAGCGCCGGGTCGGGGGAGCCGGGCCGGAAGTCCACGGCGGGCACGGCCGCGCCCTCCCCGGCGGGCGGTGCGCCCGCCGGGGCGTCGCGCACGGCGCTGCCCACCCAGGTGCCCGAACCCCGGTTGCTGGTGAGATAACCCTCGGCTGTCAGCTGCTCGTACGCCTCGGTGACCAGGCCCCGGGAAACCCCCAGGTCGGCGGCGAGTTCGCGGCTGGAGGGCAGCCGGGCGCCGGGCGCCAGCCGGCCCGAGCGCACCGCCTCGCGCAGCCTGGCCTGGAGGGCGCGGCCG